>JAJYAX010000047.1 GCA_021779275.1 Deltaproteobacteria bacterium
GAGGCCCCCTCCTATAACCCGGGTTTTTCCTATTCGGATGCGGGGACGGCGCATACCGTCTGGTTTCTGGATGTGGCCACCTTTATGAACCAATTAAAGGCGGCCCGCAAACTTGATATCACGGGACTCGCCATTTACGAACTGGGATCGGAAGACCCGGCAATCTGGAAGGTTATCAGTCCTGAACCATTTGAAATTAATCAGGAAGTAATGCAGGATGCCGGAAAGCTCACCTCCAACGGCATAACGCAGATAGGGGTTGGAGAGTTTCTTACCATTGAGGATTCACGTTCGGAGGGTTCCCGGAAAATCGGAGCGGATCCTTCAGGTAAGATTACAGAAACATATGAAAAATTTCCCAGTTATCTGACCGTGAGCCATCAGGGAAACGGGAAGGACGTAGACGAGGTGGTCCTCAGTTTCGATGATGGCCCGGATCCGAAATGGACGCCCCTGATTCTCGATATCCTGAAAGCCAAGGGCGTCAAGGCTGCCTTTTTCATGGTCGGCATGCAGATGGAGGATAACCCGGGGCTCGTCCGTCGTATTGTCAAGGAAGGGCATGAGGTGGGGGTCCATACCTATACCCACCCCAATCTGGCTCTGGTCTCGGATGAACGTATCCGCCTGGAACTCAATGCCACCCAACGGCTTTTGGAGACCATTACCGGCCGTTCCACCATTCTTTTCCGGCCTCCCTACAATGCCGATTCGAGGCCTACCGCCCTGGAGGAGATTCTGCCCCTGGAAACCGTTCAGGATATGGGCTATGTAACCGTGGCTGAAGATATCGATCCGGAAGACTGGGAAAAGCCCACCGCCGAGGTGATTCTGGAGCGTGTCAAACTCGGCCGCCAGCTCGGCGGCAACGTCATCCTGCTGCACGATGCCGGCGGCGACCGTTCCGAGACCGTTGCGGCGCTGCCGCGAATTATTGATTACCTCTATGATCGCGGGGATAAAATAGTATCGCTCGGCAAGCTCCTCGGTGAACCCCCGGAGGTCCTGATGCCGGTAGTAAAGAAGGATCAGAATCCGATAACCCGTCTGGTCAGCGGCAGCGGTTTTCGAGCCTTTCATTTTATTGAGACCTTTCTCTGGTCCTTTATGATTGTCGCAACCGTTCTGGTGGTCCTCAGGACACTTGTGGTCTCAGTGCTTGCCCTGCTGGAGCAGCGGCGAGCGTCACGATTACCCGAGTCGCATTTCACCCCTTCGTTAAGTATCCTGATCGCTGCCTATAACGAGGAAAAGGTCATCGCCAAAACACTGCAATCCGTTTTGAACACCACCTACCCCGGTGAAATTTCCGTCTGGGTTGTCGATGACGGCTCGGCGGATGAAACCTCCCGGGTCATCGATATGTTTGCAGCCAAAGACCCTCGGGTCCATCTGATCCGGCAGTCCAATCAAGGCAAGGCCCTGGCGCTCCGCAGAGGCCTGGAGGTCGTCCCGGATGACATAGTGGTCACACTGGATGCGGATACCCAGTTTCAGCCCGATACCCTCTTTAAACTGGTACAGCCTCTCGAGAATGACAGGGTGGCCGCCGTATCCGGACACGCCAAGGTTGGAAACCTGAGAAAATTCGTTGCCCGCTGTCAGTCTTTGGAATATATATGCGGGTTCAATCTTGATCGTCAGGCCTATCATTACCTCAACTGTATAACGGTGGTTCCCGGAGCCATAAGCGCGCTCAGAAAAAGCGCGGTCATGCAGGCAGGGGGCCTCAGTACCGATACCCTGGCTGAGGATACCGATCTGACATTATGTCTGCATCGGGAAGGCTTTCTGATCTCGTATGTTGCAGACGCCCTGGCCTTTACAGAGGCCCCCGAGACTATTGCGTCCCTTGCCAAACAACGCTTTCGCTGGGGGTTCGGGACCATTCAATGTCTCTGGAAGCACAGGGATATGGTCATGAATACGCATTTCAAGGCCTTGGGGTGTTTCAGCCTTCCCGGGATCTGGTTCTTTCAGGTCCTGCTGGTGGCGATAGCGCCGATGATTGATTTGCTGGTGATTTTCTCACTGCTGCTGGGCTGGAGCAGTCCGGCCCTTTATGCCTATTTTGCAGTTTTTCTGCTGATGGATATTATGCTGGCCGCCCTGGCCTGCCTGATGGAACATGAACCGATCCTGCAGTCCTGGCTGGCCGTGCCGATGCGTTTTGTCTACCGGCCGATGTTGAGCTGGGTCATCTGGAAGTCGATGTTCAAGGCCGCGAAAGGGGTGCTGGTGAGCTGGGGAAAACTGGAACGGACCGCATCCGTGAACTGATACCGGCCAGCTCCCAGACCGGCGGTGGAGAACCTTATTGCCTTGAAAAGGCACGACATTATGAAAACAAAAAATTCTTACGTCTCCTCGTCGGCCCTGCTGCTGTTGTTTGCCGGGTTTCTGGTCTTCTTTCCGGCAATTCTGCCGGCCGCCGGCCATCCGGGGGAGACGAACCAGAAATTGGCTGTCCCGGAAATAGGCGCCTACACGGGGGCCTATGTGGATTTTGGTGACGGTGAAGATGATGTGACCTTGGAGTCCCTGGAAAAATTTGAAAAGATGGTCGGCAAACACCAGGCCATTATCGCCTTCGGCAACTTTTGGGGAGAGCAGAAATTCGCCTTGAAAAGCGCCCAGATTGTAAGCCGTTATGGCGCTATCCCTCTCATTTTCTGGTCGCCGTGGGATAAACCCTATGCTGAAGGCATGATTCCCGGCCGTTTCAATCTCTATAATATCCTGAGCGGGATGTGGGACGCCTATATCGATAAATGGGCGGAGGATGCGAGGGATTTCGGCAAGCCCTTGCTGGTTGCCTGGGGGATTGAGATGAATGGAACCTGGTTCCCATGGTCGGGATATTACTACGGCGGAGGCCAAAAGGACCTGATCAACAACCCTTCCGAACCGCTGGGGCCAAAGATTTACAAAGCGGCCTATCGATATGTGGTGGATCGTGTGCGCGCCAAAGGGGCCAAAAATATCAGCTGGGTCTTCCATGTGAACAACCATTCCTTTCCGGCGGATAAAAGCTGGAATCGTTACGCTGCCTATTATCCCGGGTCAAACTATGTCGACTGGCTCGGACTCAGTGTCTATGGAAAGTTATCAAAATCCATGAACTGGAGTTCTTTTTATGATGTCTTTCATCTTGCCTATGAAGAGATCAACAAGATCGATCCAACCAAACCGGTCATGGTTGCCGAGTGGGGGGTCGGTGAATATCCGCGGGACGGCAACAAGGCGGAATGGTTTGAAAAATCATTTCGTGAGTATCAAGAGAACTTTTCTCACATCAAGGCGGCGGTTTACTGGCATGAGCGCTGGCAGAATCCGGACGAATCGTACAGCAACCTCCGGGTAAATTCATCCCCGGAAGCGCTTACCGCCTACCGTCAGGGAGTTCAGGACCCGTACTGGATCAGCCGCCCCCGCTTTCGCATGGGGAAATAAGCCCTGCGCCGGCGTGCTGCTGACTGAGAAAGGAGCTCGAATCGTAGGCCCGATCTCTTTGGGGAAGTTGAACAGGTATCTTTTTAACTCAAACAGCTGATCGCCCTGCGCCGGTCACTATCCAGTCTGCCGTGGACCACACACCCTCCGACCTTCGTCTCCTCCTCGCATGTCCGGGATGTGATCTCCTGATGCCCAGGATGACGGCCGGAGAAGGGGATGCCCTCACCTGTCCCCGGTGCGGCGCCACACTGCACAGGTATAAAAAAGACTCGATCAACAGGACGGCCGCCCATTGTCTGACCGGCCTGTTTCTCTACTTTCCGGCAATGTTTCTTCCTTTGATGACCTTTCAGGTCCGGGGGTTGTCCGAGACGGCCAATATCATCCAATCGATCATCACTTATTACCGGCAGGAATATTTTTTGGTGACCCTGATGGTCTTCTTTTCCGCGGTCCTTTTCCCTTTTCTGAAACTCTCACTCGGTCTCATCGTTGCAATATTGATCAAGATGCGGAGGTTTCCCGCCCTTCTGCCGCGTCTTTTCCGATTCTATATCCATCTTGAAGACTGGGCCATGGTCGATGTCTATCTGCTGGGGATCATGGTAACTGTGATCAAGATGTATTACACGGCCGATATCAGCTACGGCCGTGGTTTCTATTGTTTCACCGCCCTGGTCCTGGCCACGATGGGAACAACCGACGTTCTTGATAAAAGGCTTTTCTGGGATGTAATGGAACGGCATGGAGAAGAGAGTGCGCCGGATACTGACGATGCCGAAATCTCGAAGTGCGGTGCTGAGACGATGACGGCCATGGAGGCAGGCCTTATCTCCTGCCATATCTGCCACAGGCTGACAGTCCGGCCTGAATCCGGCCGTGACAGTTCTCTCTGCTGCCCCCTCTGCGGGGCAAGACTCCACAGCCGAAAACCCGACAGCATCGCCCGGACATGGGCCCTGATGCTGACAGCCGGGCTGTTATTTGTACCGGCCAACTTCCTGCCGATTATGCGGGTGGATTATCTGGGACGGCCCGATGCCTCCACCATCATAGACGGTATTCTGCATTTTTTCAGAGATGGTTCCTATGCCGTTGGCCTGATTATCCTGTCCGCCAGCATTCTTGTCCCTCTCTTTAAGATCTCGGGCCTTCTGATTATCCTGCTGACGATTAGATTCAAACGGGGTATCTTTCTTCAACAGCAGGCAAAAATGTTCCGCTTTATTGAATTTATAGGTCGATGGTCGATGCTGGATATCTTTGTTATTGCGATCCTGAGTGTTCTTGTGCGCTTTGGTTTTTTCTCCTCCATTCAGGCCGCACCGGCTGCCACCTACTTCTGTATGGTCGTGATAACAACCATGCTTGCAGCCCATACCTTTGATCCGCGCCTGCTGTGGGACAACTGCCGTGAAAACGACCCTGAGCTCCGGAAAGCGTCAGCAAAAAACCCTTAAAAATCCTTTGAGGAATATATGGACAACACGCCCATTGTGCATAAGAGACACGGCATATCACCGATATGGACGCTTCCCGTCATAGCACTGCTGATCTGCGGGTGGATTCTTTTTCGAAGTTTCCAGAATGCAGGCATTGATATCACGATCTATTTTGAGGATGCAAGCGGTATTACCCCCGGTAAAACCCAGGTCGTCTTCAAAGGCATTCCCGTCGGAATCGTCAAGGCCGTTGAGCCGGACCTGGATAAACATAGAATCCGCACTATCTTGAAGATGGATAAAGGGATGGGGAAATATCTGGTTGAAGATACCGCCTTCTGGGTTGTTCGCCCGGAGCTTTCAGCCGCCAGAATTTACGGCCTTGAGACCATCCTTTCCGGGAGCTATATCGGTATCCAGGCCGGGGTCTCATCGGTACAGTCCACGGAATTTACCGGTCTGTCGAACCCGCCGCCGGTCCCGGAAGAGGCGCCCGGCCTGCACCTGTTTCTTAAGGCGGACGCCCTTCGTTCCATACAGGTCGGTTCAGGCGTGTACTACCGCAATATCCGCATCGGTTCGGTGCAGACATACAACCTGGAAGGAAAGGATGATGTCCTGATAAACGTCTACATCGAACCTGCCTTCAGCTATCTGGTGCGGGAGGGAAGCCGTTTCAGCAATGTCAGCGGCGTCAGTCTCTCAGGAAAACTCACGGACATCAAGGTCCATCTCGAATCGCTGGCTTCCCTGCTCATGGGCGGCATAGTTCTCGATACTCCGGAGCCCGTCAACGGGACCCCCCCGGCAAAAAACAGCCAGGTGTTCATGCTCTATAAGGATACCGAGGCAGCCCAGTTTGTCCTGCCCATGACGCTGAAACTCGCTTCAGGCACCGGGATCCAAGAAGGCGTCACGAAGGTGATATACCGTGGACTGGATGCCGGTTTTGTCGACAAAATTGAATTTAACGGCGATACCGGCAACACGGTAACAGCCCATATCCTTCTGGACCAGCGGGCGGAACGTATTCTCAGACAAGGAACGAAATTCTGGGTCAGCGGTCCGGAAATCGGCCTGGACGGCATAAAGAACCTCGGCACCATACTGAATGGCCCTTTTATCACCTTTGACCCTGGAGAAGGGCCTTTTCAGGACAATTTCGAGATCCTGTCCGTTCCCCCGGCTCAGGTTCCCCTCCGGCCCGGAACGGCCTATGTCCTGACACCGGAAAATACCGGCTCCCTTGCCGTCGGAGCTCCGGTCGTTTATAAAGGCGTCCAGGCGGGGGAGGTGGTCAGTGTTGACGTGGTTAAAAACAATCTCCAGATAAAGATCTTCATCTATCAGCCGTATGAACAGTATCTTCAGCAAAACTCCGTTTTTTACAACAGCGGAGGAATAAAAATGGACGCCGGCCTTTTTTCCGGGGTAAAGGTCGATACCGGCTCTCTCGCCTCGGTCTTCCGCGGCGGTGTTTCCTTTATCACCCCGGACTCTGGCAAAAAAGGGGCGCTCCCGGCAAAAAAAGGACAGAAATTCACCCTCTACAACAGTTTTAATGATGCTGTCCGGACCACCCCTTCCCTGCAGCCGCAGGGGTACTCCTTCCAGATCAAGGCGGAGAATCTCGGCCCGTACAAGGTCGGCTCCCCGATCCTTTTTAAAAAGGTCACCGTCGGTGAGATCGTCGGCTTCCATTTCTCGGGAAAGGAGAAGGATGTCCTGATCGACTGTTTTATCAAACATCCCTACGATGACATGGTCTCCAGCGGTTCGCGATTTTTTGACCTGAGCGGTCTGCGTATAGAGGGGAGTCTCTCCGGGGTGACCATGCAGACGGGCTCCCTGGAATCCATCATTTCGGCCGGCATAGGCTTTATCACGCCGCCGGATGGCAAACGGCCGGCGGTCAATGCGATTTATCCCTTGTTCAAGGACGAAGACGCGGCCCGGACAGCGGATGACCTGAAACTGACCATCCGTTTCGCCGAGGCCGGCGAGCTGAAAACCGGCGCCCCGGTCAAATATAAGGGAATCACCATCGGCAAGGTAACCGAGACACATTTTGCCGAGGATCTCAGCACCATTATTGTCGATGTTGTTGTGCGAAAAAATATGACCGCCCTGTTTCGAAAATCGACCCGGATCTGGCTGGTGACTCCCTCCTTCAATCTCTCCGGCATCAAGAATCTGGATACCCTTACCTCCGGACCGTATATTACTCTGGCCCCCGGAGAGGGGCCGGTCGCCCGGGAATTCATCGCCTCCAAGGGGGAACCGGAGATTACCCTCCCGCGGCAGGGGCTGAATCTGGTTTTAATCAGCAAGCGCCTGGGTTCTCTGAAGATCCACTCCCCTGTTTATTATCGGCAGATCAAGGTCGGCGAGGTCACCGGATTCACGCTGTCCGAATCCTTCCAGCAGGTCCTGATCAATGTTAACATTGCCGCCCCCTATGCCCCGATCATCAGGGAATACACCCGCTTCTGGAATGTCAGCGGCGCCAGGATCGAGGGAGGGCTCTTCTCCGGGGTCTCTGTTTCCACCGATTCCGTTGAGGCCATCGTTGCCGGAGGTATAGCCCTGGCCACCCCCGGTAATGAAGAGATGGGAGGGAAGGTCGAGCAGGGGCACGGCTTCGAGCTGTATGAGAAGGCGGAGCCCTGCTGGCTGGACTGGCAACCCCAGCTGACGCTTGTTAAGGAAGATCAAACGGTGACTTCCTCCTCCCGTTGACAAGCAGAGGTAAAGGCAATACCAGTAATCTACTGGCCGTGGTGGCAGCGCAGCACCTGTCTGCCGGGATGTTGAGCCTTTTAAAAGGGATACTATGCCGGAACATTTTTCACATCATCTCATCTACGGGACCCTGCTCGATTATCTGACCGGCGAAGAATTGACGGACACCGATGATGAACGGTTGCGGCAGGGCATCTACCGCCTGATGGTCGAACGGAAAGGGTATGAAAAATCGGAACTGATTCCGCGCGCCTTCATTGACACCCTCTTCACCCATAATTTCGTCCGGTCAACCATCGAGCTCACGGTCAGGATGGAAGGCCGATCCTTCCTGATCATCAGATATGGCCCCGGTTCTCTGGTAAGCAGAGAACGGGCCGCCCTTGCCGCCGCACGGGTCATCCACCCGGACTACCGTGTGCCGTTAGCCGTGGTAACCAACGGCCGTGAGGCCGAGTTATTGGATACTGTGACTGGCAGGATTCTTGGAAATGGATTAGACTCTATCCCGGACCGTGCCGCCGCATCAATCCTCCTGCCGACATTGACGTTTCTCCCCAAACAGGACGACGGCAAACTCGAACGGGAAAAACGTATCCTGAATGTCTTTGATGTCGAACGATGTTGCCTGTAGCCGAAGGCGAGACCACATAATAATTATTTTAAAGAGAAAGGGGTTGTCACCATGACTGAACAGAAGAACTGGACGAAATCGAGCTGGAGGCAATTTGTCGCCCTCCAGCAGCCGCACTGGCCGGACCAACATGAGCTTGGTAGAGTCCTTGCCGATCTCTCCCAATTACCCCCTCTTGTGTTCGCAGGCGAAATCCGTTCTCTGAAGGAACTCCTGGCAAAGGCGGTCACTGGAGATGCCTTTCTGCTTCAAGGTG
>JAJYAX010000048.1 GCA_021779275.1 Deltaproteobacteria bacterium
CCAGGCGGACGCCGTTCTCGACGGTCCGCTGGGGGCGGAGATCCTGAAGGATCTGGAAGGCTCGGGCTTTAAGGGCCTCTGCTTTTCCGAAAACGGCTTTCGCAACCTGACCAACAGCCGCCATCCGGTCAAGGGTCCGGCCGATATCAAAGGACTGAAGATCAGGGTTATGTCCTCGGCCATGCACAAGGCCATCTGGCAAGACCTGTGCGCCAACCCCACACCGTTGTTATGTGCAATTTAACTACCATTAATAACGTGAACGATGCCATTTGGGATAGACGCGATCAAAGTGACAATTGTCATTTTTTGCTCATTGAGTAGTCCATCAATGGCTACCACTATTGGTTTCAGTTTTTTCACTTCAACTACCTGCTCAACCATAAGATTCTTCAAGGTTGGTTTATGAATGATGACATCCAGTCCAAAGAAACAGCCCTAGAAAAGGGAGCTTATGCGAAAATCACCTGGCACCTTATCCCCTTTCTTTTTCTGTGCTACATAATTGCATACCTCGATAGGGTAAATATTGGCTTTGCAAAACTGCAGATGCTCTCTGATCTTAAATTTAGCGAAACAGCATACGGCTTTGGCGCAGGTATATTTTTTATAGGCTATATCTTGTTCGAAGTGCCGAGCAATGTGATTATGTATAAAGTCGGGGCTCGACTCTGGATTGCGCGAATCATGATTTGCTGGGGAATAGTTTCTGGACTGACAATGTTCGTAACAACTGAATGGGCGTTTTATACCGCGCGTTTCCTGCTTGGTGTTGCCGAGGCGGGTTTTTTCCCCGGCATCATTCTCTACTTGACCTACTGGTACCCATCCGAAAGGCGGGGGAAGATTACAACGATGTTCATGGTTGCTGTGCCTGTATCAGGGGTCATCGGTGGTCCTTTATCTGGATGGATACTTCAAAACATGGCAGGCATAATGGGATACACCGCTTGGCAGTGGTTGTTCCTCATTGAGGCAATCCCGGCAATACTGATTGGCATATTGGTTTTAGCATACCTCAAAGACGGTATAAATGAAGCAGATTGGCTTACAGATAATGAAAAAACCGTGATACAGAAACGAATCCAAGCTGACAACAAATACAAGATGGACCATACATTAGGACAAGTGCTATCGAGCACACGTCTCTGGTTGCTTGGGTTTATTTATTTCTGTTACGTGATGGGGCTATACGGTGTTGGATTTTGGCTGCCAACAATCATTAAAGCAACGGGGGTAGCCGGGGTGCTTAATATCGGTCTACTTTCGGCTATTCCCTCCGCAGTTGCCATAGTAGGCATGATCTTTGTTAGTGGTAGTTCTGACAAGCACAGAGAAAGACGATGGCATGTCGCCATTCCAGCAATCATGGGTGCTATCGGACTGATCTTCAGCGTTGTATTTTCAAGCAATACGTTGCTGGCTATGATTACGCTGAGCTTGGCCACCTTTGGTATCGTGACAACATTTCCATTATTCTGGAGTTTGCCAACTGCTTATCTGCGCGGTACAGCAGCAGCAGCAGGAATTGCACTCATTAATTCTTTGGGTAATCTTTCAGGATTCGTTAGCCCCTATCTAATTGGTATGATAAAGGACGCCACAAATAGTACCAATGCTGGTATGTATATGCTTGCTGGATTTCTGGTCGTTGGTGCGTTATTGACGTTGACCTTTCCGTCTAAGCTGGTAAATCGTTAAATTTGAGAAGTCCTCTTGCTGGGAGCATAACAAAGCTCAACTAAAGCCATCTGGCCAACGAAGTTTTTTCAAATAATCAATACAATCCTGTTCTGTTGGAGACCACTCATCGAACTCTCGCAATGTTTCCGGGTAGTCAATCCCGGCAGTCAATCCCGGCTTGGATGGGAACCAAAATTATTCATACCCCATCATAGCATTAGGCCAGTGAAATGGATAGCCCCTTTCACCAATAACAGCTTTGGAACGAAGGATCTTACCTATGTAGTTTCGATGCCATCCTACAAGCTTGTTGCCACGAGGGCTTTGAGGTTTCCAGGAATCTGATTGGTTAAGCATGCTGACCCCGCCTTTGGGCATCTGCCTGATCGTATCATCCTCCATCTCCCATGATCGCCTGACCTCCATTTGCAGGCAGATCGTGCCCTTCCTGCTGGTGCTGCTGGTCGACCTGGCCATTATCACCTTCTGCCCGCCGCTGACTTATGCTCCTGGCGGGATTAATTCATTATCAAGGCCCTGCCGGCCCTCCTGAGAAGGGGATATTTCCCTTGACCTTCCATGAGGATTAGAGGTAAAAGCATCTTACGTACAACTTTTACTGTTTGTGTTCCTCCTCTCTACTCCATCGACCTCCAGGGAGATCCATGAAGAAGATTCTTTTTTTGATTTTCTGCGGGATTATCATTGGCCTCATCGTATCCTTGATGGCTGCAGAAATGATCGAACGAACATCAGGCGTCACCTTCTGTTCCTCCTGTCATTCCATGAAGGGCGTCTCGCTCTCCTATGCGGATGATATCCATGGGGGAATGAACCCCCTGGGATTCAAGGCGAAATGCGTGGACTGCCACCTCCCCCATGACAGTATTTTTCATTATCTGACGGCCAAGGCCTATACGGGGGCCAAGGACGTCCTGGGCGAGATGTTCTGGGCAAAGTCCTTTGACTGGCTTGCCAATCTGAAACACAAGGAGGAGTTCGTGTACACCTCCGGCTGTCTGAAATGTCATGACCTCGGCGCCATCCACTACGACATCCCCAAGGCCTTTCCGGCACACAAGGATTTCCTCTCGGGAAAGGTCACATCCTGTCTGCAGTGTCATGAGAATGTGGGGCACAAAAATATTAAAGATTTTCTCGTCAAACAACATTGAAGGGAGGAAGAATGATACGATTACTCTTAGCGGTGGTTTTTATGATCGGGCTTGTTCCATCAGCCTGGGCCTCGGACAGTAACTTGAAAACACTGAAGGTTGACTTCGGATTATCCGCCGAAGGGAAAAAATGCATAGAGTGCCATGCCCAGAAGCAGCCGGGCATTGTCGCCGACTGGAAGGACAGCCGACATGGCCACGTGGGCGTTTCCTGTATCGACTGTCATGGCGTCGACAAAGACTCTCCGATGGCCTCCCAGAGCTGTCCCGGCGTCAAGGGCACCGATACCTATGTAACCGTCCTGGTCACGCCGAAGACCTGCGGCAGATGTCATGCGACCCAGGTCGATCAGTTCGACCACAGCGGCCACTACCGCGCCCGCCTCCAGTATAAGGGGCCTGATGGAAGAAATTTCAAAGGCATGGCCGCCCTGATTGAAAAACATGAGGGCCAGGGCCTGGAGAAATTCAAGAATGCCTCCGAAATGTCCGGCTGCATGCAATGTCATGGTTCGGTCGTCACCCTCGATGCGGACAAACGTCCGGCCAAAGAAGGATGGCCTGCCGCCGGTATCGGGACGGTCTGGCCGGACGGATCGGTGGGCAACTGCGTTGTCTGCCATACCCGGCACCGGTTCAACATCGCCGAGGCGAGAAAACCCGCTGCCTGCGCCTCCTGCCATCTCGGACCGGATCATCCGGATATCGAGATCTATAACAACAGCAAGCATGGCCATATCTTCAACGCCGAAGGCAGCACCTGGAATTTCAGCAGCGCGCCGGACGCCTGGGAGCCGGGCGATTACCGGGCTCCGACCTGCGCCGTCTGTCATATGAGCGGCATCGGAGAGCTGAAGACCACGCATAATATCTCCGAGAGACTCAAGTGGAACCTCTGGTTGCCGGAATCGCAGGTCCGGAACTCCCCGGATCCGCTGAGTCCCCTTACCGGTGAAGGGATTGAGGGCAGGAAAAAGATGGAGTCCGTCTGCAGTAACTGCCACAGCCCGCTCCATACGAAAAACTTCTTCGAACAGGTTGATAACAACATTGAGCTCTATAACGAAGGCTATTGGCAACCGGCCCTGGCCATGAGCAAGGAGCTTGCCGAAAAGAAGCTTCTAAAAGAAAATCCCTGGGATGACGAGTTCCAGAAGACCCTCTATTACCTCTGGCATCATGAGGGCAGACGGATGCGGCAGGGAGCCGCCATGGGCGGCCCGGATTACGCCCATTGGCATGGTGTCTTTGAACTCCAGCAGGATCTCTATAAACTGAAGGATATTTACAATAAGCGTATAAAATCCGGCAAAATCGAAGAGTAACCGGCTCCTCGGGGGCGTACGTCGTACGCCCCCGGGACTGCCGGCAGGCTCTCTGCATTTTTCTTTTCAGATACAACATCCCTCGGCCCTCCACCTTTTTTCCCAGCAGTGAATCAAGATTTACCAGACAGGATTTCTATGCTTGACCTTTCCGACACGAATAGGGTAGCATCACTCTCCAGGTACATTTCTTATGTGAAGCATTTAAAAATGTCTGTGTACAAATCGTTAGCCTGATAATTTCCAAGGAGGAAGGAATATGACTAAACGCTTATTGGTTGTTCTTTCGTTACTACTCACAGCAGGTATGGCTATCGGCAGTCAGGTTTCCGCTGCCGATAAAGTCATCAAGATCGCCACCCAGTCACCACTCTCCGGGGACCAGTCAGCCGTTGGTGTTGACATCAAGCGCGGCGCCGAGCTGGCTCTCGAACAATTGGGCGGACCATTGACCAAGATGGGATTCAAGCTTGAGCTGGCCCCCTTCGACGACCAGGCCAACCCCGACACCGGTGTGGCCAACGCCAAGCGTATAGTCTCCGACCCGGCGATCCTGGCCGTAGTCGGACATTTTAATTCCGGTGTTCAGATCCCGTCCTCCGAGGTTTATCATACCTCCGGCCTGGTCAATGTCTCGCCCGCCAACACCAACCCCAAGGTCACCACCCGCGGCTATCTGGAAGTCGACCGTATCGTCGGTCGCGACGACGTTCAGGGTGTGGTCGGAGCCGATTTTGCCGCCGCCCATAAGGTCAAAAGCGTCTTCGTCGTCCATGACAAGACCGCCTACGGCCAGGGTATTGCCGAATTCTTCAAACAAAGGGCCCAGGAAAAAGGCATGAAGGTTCTTGGCTTTGAAGGCACCGAGGAAAAGGCCAACTTCGACTCGCTGCTCTCCCCGATCCTTGCCGGCAATCCCGATCTGGTGTACTTCGGCGGCATGTATCCCCAGGCCTCAGTCCTGTTCAAACAGGCTCGGGAGAGAGGCTATCTGGGCATGTTCCTGAGCGACGACGGCTATGACTCCGCCGATGCGGTCAAGATCGGCGGCCAGAGCCTGCTGGAAGGTACCGGCACCTTCTACTCCACCGTCTCCGGTCCGGCCGCCGTTTACCCCGGGACCAAAAAATTCATCGAGGATTTCAAGGCCAAATTCAATGCCGCCCCGCAGCCTTTTGCAGCGCAGGGCTATGATTCCATGGGCATCAGCCTGAAAGCGATCGAGGATGCCGCCAAGGCCAACCATAACAAAATTCCGACCCGCGAGGCTGTCGCCAAGGCCGTTCGCGCTTTAAATGATTACCACGGCATCACCGGAAATTTCACCTTCAACGGCATCGGCGATCCCACAATCGCCAAATATTTTGTCATGAAAGTCAACTCTGCCGATCCCGCAAAATGGAATGATAATCCGGTCGTTCAGACCCTCGATATCGCTCCGCCGAAATAATACTCTCCCTGCTCATCCCTCCCGGACTTCTCATGGAAGTCCGGGAGATTTTTTTATCGGGTCCGCCTATGAAACGGTATTTGAAATCAATCAACCTTCGTGAATTGCTCCGTCCTCTGGGCCAGATGCTTCTCTTCTCCGTGGGCAGCACGGTCATCCTTTCCGCCATTGTCCTGGTTCTTGCCCTGATTCTGGACAAAACCGTGGTCGGACAGACCCTTTTTGAACGGCTGAATGTCTCGCTTTTCACCTACACCCTGGTCAATCTGCCGCAAGTAGCGATAGACGGCCTGACCATCGGCTTCGTCTATGCCGCCATTGCCCTCGGTTACACCATGGTCTATGGTGTCCTGGAATTCATAAATTTTGCCCACAGCGAAATCTTTGCCGTAGGCGCCTTTGTCGGGGTCGAGATCCTCATTGCCCTGGAAAAATACGGCGCCCTCTCCGGTGCTTCTCTCTTCATGGCCTATGCGTATCTGGTCCTGGCAATCATTGCGGGCATGCTGGCGGCAGGGGGGCTGGCCGTCGCGGTCGAACGTGTCGCCTATCGTCCGCTGCGTCATGCCTCCCGCCTGGTGCCGCTGATTTCTGCAATCGGCGTCTCTTTTTTGCTGCAGGATATGATCAGGCTGACGGAAAGCCTGACAACAGGACAGTTCAACAGAATATTCCCGACCTTTGGAAATTTTGATCACCGCATCATCCTCGGCAGGATGACCATGGGCGCCACCAATATCACTCTCGGCGTATCCATAAAATCCATCATCGTCATTGTCTCGGCAGTGCTGATGCTGATGGGCCTGAACTACATGGTCAACGCCACAAAAATCGGCAAGGCCATCCGCGCCGTCGCCCAGGACCATCCTACTGCCAGCCTGATGGGGATAGATGTGAACCGTATCATCTCGCTGACCTTTCTGGTCGGCGGCATGCTGGGGGGGGCCGCCGGCGTGCTCTATGCCTTGAAATTTACTCGTATTGACCCCTTTGTCGGTTTTTTCCCGGGCCTGAAGGCCTTCACCGCCGCCGTCCTGGGTGGTATCGGCAATATGACCGGCGCGCTCTTGGGCGGCATCGTTCTCGGCATGCTGGAGACCTATGCCGGTTCCTTTATGGGTGTCTTCACCATGGGCGCGGCCGGCACCGAATATAAGGACATCTTCGCCTTCAGCATTCTGATCCTGGTGCTCATCTTCCGCCCGCAGGGGCTCATGGGTGCAAATGTGGCCCAGAAGGCCTAAGGAGGAACGTATGACCCCGGCTTTCTTTCACACCATCGCCAAGAGGCTGGAACAAGGGATGGTTCCGTACATCCTCATTCTCGCCCATATGGCCCTGGGCACCGCCCTTGTCTATACAAGCCCGCGCTCCAACCTGGCTTTTCTGGTCTTGATCACGTCGTTTTTCTCCCTCTACTCACTCAATGCCGATCGCCGCTTCAAATTTGTCGCCGGGGCGGTCCTGACCCTGCTGATCTTCCCCGTTGTGGGCGTCCGGAATATCTTTTACCTGGAGGTAATCTTCCAGATCAGCGTGTTTTCCGCCCTCGCCCTGGGCCTGAATATCGTGGTCGGATTTGCCGGTCTTCTCGATCTCGGCTACGTCGCCTTCTACGCCGTCGGCGCCTATCTTTGGGCGTTCTTCGGTTCCCAGCAGTATTATATCCTGCACTTCGCACCGGGAACCCAGCCGTCGCATCTGCCCTTTCTGCTGCCGGGAGACACCTTCTACCTGTTCATCTTCGTCGCCATCTTTATCGCCGCACTGACCGGCATACTGCTTGGCACGCCGGTTCTCAGGCTGCGCGGCGACTATCTGGCCATCGTCACCCTCGGCTTCGGAGAGGTCATCCGCGTTCTTGCGAACAATTTGGATAAACCGCTGAACTTCACCAACGGCCCGCAGGGCATCACCCCGATCCAGCGGCCGACCATGCCGCAGTTTGCGGTCGACGCCTTCAATGAGCTGTTCAGCAAGATCGTTGGACACACCGTCAGCCCCGCCGATATGTATAATGTCATGTTCTATCTCTTTGCCCTGGCGATCATCATTATTATCGTTTTTGTGACCCGGCGTCTTGATGACTCAAAGATCGGCCGGGCCTGGACCGCCATCCGGGAAGACGAGACCGCGGCCATCGCCATGGGTGTGCCGCTGGTGAAGATGAAGCTGGCGGCCTTTGCCGTCGGCGCCTCGTTTGCCGGGGCCATGGGTGTCCTCTTGGCCGGCAGCCGCACCTTCATCAGCCCTGAATCCTTCTCATTCATGCAGTCCATCGGCGTTCTGTCCATGGTAATCCTGGGCGGCTCGGGCAGTATTCCCGGCGTGATCCTGGGTGCAGCCGTTGTGACGATCCTGAACCTGCAGGTCCTCCAGGGTCTCTCTCTCTATCTGAGCCAGCTTCGTCAGACCGATGCGGTCATTCCGATCATTCATTTTGCCTGGGCCAACCTCTCCACCCAACTGGATCCGGCCAAATACCAGCGCCTCCTGTTCGGGTTGATCCTGATTCTGATGATGATCTTTCGTCCGGCGGGTCTGATCCCGTCTCAGCGCCGTAAACGGGAACTTGCCTCCGATAAGGCCGAGACCGAGGAATAAGACGAGGACTACCATGGCACTCCTGGAAACAATAAATGTCGTCAAACGGTTCGGCGGTCTGACTGCCGTCAATAAGGTCAACTTCAAGCTGGATCAGGGCCGGATAGTCAGTATAATCGGCCCCAACGGAGCGGGAAAGACCACATTCTTCAATACCTTGACCGGCATCTACCAGCCGGAGGAAGGCCGGGTCGTCTTTAACGGAAAACCCCTCAACGGGCTGCGGCCCGACCAGATCGCCTCGCGCGGCCTCTCCCGTACATTTCAGAATATCCGCC
>JAJYAX010000049.1 GCA_021779275.1 Deltaproteobacteria bacterium
TGCTTGCCTCTTCGTGTCCTTCGTGGTTCCATATCTCATCTTCTCCGGCGTTTCTTCTCAACCGAAAACCCGAATTTGCCGATCTTCTTTCCGAGGACAAAATAATTACCGTGGGAATAGGCCAGCTGATCCGCCTTTTCCAACAGGAACGCCCCGGTCCTGGCATTGATAAGTGCTTGGTCAGCCTTGACATTAACAACATCGGCAATAAACATATCGTGACTGCCCAAAGGTTTTATCTCGGTTATCCGGCATTCAATATGCAAAGGCGACTCTACGATGATGGGGGCCTTCACCTTCGACGCCTTCCCCGGCGTCAGATGCATTTCGGCAAATTTGTTATAGTCCCTCCCCGAGCGGACCCCGCACCAATCGGTGGCAAAGGCGAGAGTCCTGGTGGTCAGATTTATCACAAACTCACCGGTCTGCTTGAGTATCTCATACGAATGCCGGCCGGGACGGACGGATATATAACACATTGGAGGATCTGAACAGATGGTGCCTGTCCAAGCAATGGTAATGATATTATACTCTTCGGGACTGGCCCCGGTACTGACCATCACAGCAGGCAAGGGATAGATCATGGTGCCGGGCCTCCAGTCGACCTTGACCGGAGTTCCGCCTGCTTGATCGTTCCTTCTCATGATTAAAATTGTATCTTGAGAAAGGCGATCTCGTTGGTATATTTCTCCCGTAATGGCCAGAGGGATTTATCCAGCCATGTCTGCATGTCATTTTCAACAGCTATCTCCTGCAGGCATTCAAGAAGCCCGGTTGCCAAACGCGCATCATCAACCCGCCCCGAAAACTCTATCTTGCCGTTTGCGTATTTGAACTCTTCCGTAAACGGGTCAAGGAAATCGTATTTTTCTACCTTTTCCACAAATTTCCGCTTCAGGAGGGTGTCGAAGTCAGTCCGGATCCTCTTGTTGCCGGAAATGAATTTGTCATAGATGAGCATCAGATACTGCAGCATCTCTCTGATATTCAGCTCCCTCGGCTTTTTCTCCTGAACAGGAAGTTCCGGGACAGGTTTCGGGGGTGCAATCGGCGCTTTTTCCTTGGTCTGGGGCTGAGCCGGAGAAGGGGCATTCGCTTTTTCTCTTTCCATCTGCTCTATCAGAATTCTCCGGACATTCAGTATCGCTCCCAACTTGCGCGATTTTTCGACCAAATCTCGTTGAAATTTTTCCGTTCGAACGAGTTGCCATTTGCTTTCGGCGGATATTGAGCCAATCATCTGGCCATTATGAAAAAAGAGCACGGCCACATCATCGGCATTGAATGTCACCTCGATATAACCGGTCAATCGATCAGATGCCATCTTGCGAATAAGCCCTTCAAGATCGGTGAATTCGGTAGACAGATCTTTATAGAGATCCTCCGCATTGGCCACATTAGCCCAGAAGGCAATTTTTTCCGGAGGAATCTCGTAAATGGAAATCATAACGTTTTTTGATCGTGCTTCCTCAAAAAGCAGATCGATGGCCGCTTTGCCTCTGAGAAGAGAGTTTTTCTCTTTGAATGTCCCGTTTATCAGATTGAAGGCATCAAAAAAAATAACTCCTTCAGAGGAAGGTAAGCGGAAGTGCGCGCATCCTGCATCAATAATACCTTGATAATACAGGAATAATTTTTCAACATCCGCGTAACAGCTGTTCAATTCTTCAATTATCGGAGTTTCTGTGGGTACGACTATCATCTTTTCCTTCTCCATGCCAACAGTGAGTTTTTATTCAATTCGAACCAGAAAGCCTTAAAGCAGTGCAGGAAACGCACTTTTCGCAGAGTACCCGGTCAATCTTAGAAACCTAGCAGAGTTAGTTTCTGTTTTCAATATCTTTTATTGAAACACTTCCCTAACCTCGACAAACAGGAAAATGGCCGATCCTAAAATGGCCTTCCGAAAAAGAGATAAGCGGAAAGTACCGCCGCAATCATCCCGGCCAGGTCGGCCACAAGTCCGCCGGCCACGGCATACCGGATGTTTTTAATACCGACAGCCCCAAAATACACCGCCAGGACATAAAAGGTGGTCTCGGTGCTGCCCTGAACGATTGCCGCCAGGTGGCCGGCAAAACTGTCCGGGCCGAAGGTCTTCATGGTCTCCACCATCATGGCCCGGGCACCGCTGCCGGAAAGGGGTTTCATCAGCATCGTCGGCAGGCCGTTTACCCAGGCCGGATCACATCCCATGGCCGTCACCAGCCCCCTCACCCCGTTCATACACACATCCAGAGCGCCGCTGGCCCGCAACATGCCGATGGCCACCAGCATCGCCACCAGATACGGGATAATGGTCACCGCCGTCTGAAATCCATCCTTAGCCCCTTCGACAAAGGCCTCGTAGGCATTGACCCCTTTCACCACGGCGCCGAACAGAAAGGTGGCCATCACCCCGATCAGAAGCAGGTTGCCAACCAGGGACGAACGTACTGCGAGCTCCTGCGCCGGCAGGTGCAGAAACCAGCCGGCCATTCCCCCCACCGCCAGGGTCAAGCCGCCGATCCAGGCCAGGAGCACGCCGTCCAGCCGGATGCGCTGTGCTATGGCCACGAAGAGAAAACCGGCAAGCGTAGAACAAAAGGTGGCCATCAGGATCGGCACGAAGACATCGGCGGGATCGGCGGCCCCCATCTGGGCGCGGTAGGTTAGAATGGTCACGGGAAGCAGGGTCACCGAAGAGGCATTAATGACCAAAAACATGATCTGGGCGTTACTGGCCGTATCCTTATTCGGATTCAGCTCCTGCAGTTCCTGCATGGCCTTGATGCCTATGGGTGTGGCCGCATTATCAAGCCCCAGCATGTTGGCCGCCATGTTCATGGTGATGGAGGCCAGGGCCGGGTGCCCTGTGGGCACATCAGGGAATATCCTTGAAAAAAGAGGGGCAAGCCACCGGGCCAAGACATCGAGAAAACCTGCCTTTTCGCCGATACGCATAATGCCCAGCCACAGACACATCACGCCGGTCAGACCGAGGGATATCTCAAAGGCGGTTTTGGCATTATCAAGTCCCGCCTTGATCAAAACGGCAAAGATATCCTGCTGACCGTTAAAAAACTGGAACAGGGCCGCGATAAAGGCAGTCAGAAAAAAACCGATCCAGATGGCATTAAGCATGGGCCTGAACCAGAGACATTGAGGGAAAGCGTAGTAAAGATCTTGGGCAAAAGGGCCTCTTGCAGAAACAGGCGCCAGGCTAGCAGAATTACGGCCCGTCTTCAAGTGATATTCTTGAATCGCTTCACGACAGAAGCGGGGAACTGATCCGGCGCGCCTCTCTTATCCGATGAGCCCCCAGGCCATCTTTGTCGCCACCAGAAACAGGAGGAGAGCGAAGATCCTTTTAAGCCGGGGAACGGGCAGGCTATGGGCAAGCGTGACGCCGAGCGACGCGGTCACGACGCTTGCCAGAACGATGCCCATCAGGGCTGGAATATAGATAAAACCCACGGAGAACGGGGGGAGCGATACGGCCTGCAAACCGTTCACGAGATATCCGAGACATCCGGCCACGGCAATCGGAAAACCAATGGCCGCGGATGTGCCTATGGCGGTATGCACAGGCAGATTGCACCAGACCATGAAGGGTACCGAAAGTGAGCCGCCGCCGATCCCGACAAGGCTGGAGATGACGCCGATGGTTCCCCCGGCTGTGAACATACCGGCAGGGCCGGGAAGGTCACGGGAGGCGGGAGGTTTTTTCCCGAGAACCATCTGGGTGGCCACATAGTAGAGAAAAATCACAAAAAATCCCTTTAAAAAGGCAGTGGAGAGCCCTGCCGCCAGCCAGGTCCCGGCAAATGTACCAAGCACAATGCCCGCGGAAATCCTTTTCACCACCGTCCAGTTAACCGCACCCTTTTTGTGATGTGCCAGGAAGCTGGAAACGGAGGTAAAGATGATGCTGGCCATGGAGGTGCCGAGGGCGATATGCATGATATGTTCATTGGGCAGTCCCTGCCGGGTAAAACAATAGACAAGCATCGGCACGATGACAAGTCCGCCGCCGACGCCCAGGAGACCGGCCAGTACCCCGGCAATTGCACCAACACCAAGATATATCAAAATAATCGTCACAGTCATTTTTTTGCTCCTCTCTTTTTTTCAACCGCGCAGACAAGGGCTTCCACGGCATCGAGATGATCCCGCATGGCCTGAAACGCCCTCTCCGGATTCCTCTCCTCCAGGGCCTCGATGATCTGCAAATGACCGGCGATGGAAAGGGTCTGTCGTGCAGGACTCTGGTATCTGTTAGCCCGGCCCTCCAGCAGCATATCATCCATCAGACGCATGACCTTAAACAGAACGCTGTTACCTGAATATTCAGCAAGTTTTAGATGAAAGGTCGCATCCAGCTCCCCCTCTCCTCCCTGGCTTTTCAACTGCTGATTGCAGACCAGTATCTTCAAGGCATCAAGTTCCTGCGGCGAGATTCGTCCTGCCGCCAGGAAGGCGGTCTGTGGTTCCAGTATCCTTCTGAACTCAAGGACCTCGGCAAGAAGATCCGACTGCACCTGTATCGCCATTCCCATGGATTCCTTGACAAACTCATCAGCAGAGACAGATGTGATATAGGTGCCGTCACCCTGCCTCTTCTGCAGAATCCCTCTTTCCGTAAGCGACTGTATGCCAAGACGCACCAGTCCCCGGCTGACCCCGAATCGCCGGGCAAGCTCCCGTTCAGGAGGAAGCCGGTCACCGACCTGCAGATCCCGGATCATCCGCCATAATTTTTCCGCAATTTCAGGTAATCGCAGCCCGCTCATTGTCTCCCCCGCCCCCGCCATCAACACCTCTCTCCGCAGTATTGTTAAACCAATCATTATATATTTTGCACATTGGTTAACCAATTATCGTAAAAAAACCATCCCGTCAAGACTATTATTCCCCAAGCTCCTTCTTCTCTCGGGTCAGGTGGTGGTTTTCAGTCCTCGCCGGAGAGAAAAACCACCTCGTAATCAACTGAGCATAGACCTCCATACCATAATGGAATCGACATAAGACAGGAGTAACCGGGTCACCCGGAAAAAAGGTTGTTGACGTAAATCATCCTGGCCTTTACAAATATCTTGAATATATTCTTCTACAGGAAGATACACAAAACAGGCGAGAGGTGATACCCGCCGTCAACGAGCACTCCGCTTCCGCCGCGAATGAGAGGTGAATGGGAGGTGGATCTTAATAAGGAATACCATTATGACCCAATTCAAGAATGCGATGGAGGTCTACAGACTCCTGGATAAATCCAACTGCAAGAAGTGTTTCCTGCCCACCTGTCTCGCCTTTGCCGGCGCCGTCTTCACAGGCCATAAGCAGCTGCACGAATGCCCGAATCTCTCCCGGGACCTCATCGCTCAGCTGGGCGGCGACACCCTGGCAGTTGCTCCATTTGACCAGATAATCAATGATATAATGCAGAAACTGCAGAAAGAGATTCAATCTTTAGATCTTCAGGAAACAGCCCGCCTGCTGGGAGAAGAATTTTCTGGCGGCAGATTGACCCTGAAGGTTCTCGGCAAGAAATTCAGTGTCGATGCGAACGGCACGATCTTCACCGAGATCCATGTCAACCCATGGGTCGCCGTACCGGTATACAAGTATATCCTGAAGGGAGCAAAAAAGGAGATAACGGGCGACTGGGTCCCCTTTCGCGAGCTGCCCGACGGCCGAGAGGGGGCCAGCCTCTTTGCCCAGCGATGCGAGAAACCGCTCAAGAAGCTTGCCGACATCACCACCGATCTCTTCGACGATATCATCCATCTCTTCAGCGGTCGGCAGGTCGAGAACTATTATGACTCCGATATCTCCATCGTCCTTACCCCCTTGCCCAAGATACCGATGCTGATCTGTTACTGGAGGGCGGATGCAGAGATGGATTCGGATCTGAAAATCTTTTTTGACGCCGCGGCGGAAGAAAATCTCGATGCCGATTCTCTGAACTCACTGTCCACCGGATTTACCAGAATGATTCAGAAGATCGCCTTGCGGCACAGTTGACTGATAGTGCAAATCTATACTAGGATAATGGAAGAAAATCGGAATGCACGATACCGAATCTCTGAACCTTAACTGGGGAACACCATGAATGAGAAGGCAACATTGCTGGTAGGCGGCAAGAGCTACGAACTGGATGTCATCACCGGCACTGAAAACGAAAAATGCATCGACATTCAAGACTTGCGCTCACGATCAGGATATATCACCATGGATCCGGGCTATGGGAATACCGGCTCATGTTTCTCTTCAATCACCTATGTGGACGGCACCAACGGAATTCTCCGGTATCGCGGCTACCCTATCGAGCAGGTGGCCGAAAAGGCGAGCTTTGTCGAGATCGCCTATCTTATCCTCTATGGAGAGCTGCCCAAGCCGCGAAGAATGAAGGCCTTCTCGGAGGCGTTGAACGAGCACGCAGCTCTGCATACCAACCTGGAACATCATTTCTCCGGCTTTCCCAAGGATGCCCCGCCCATGGCTATCCTGTCGGCCATGCTCAACCTGGTCGCCTGCTTTCATCCGGAGGTCCTTGAGGTGCATGCCGATGGTCCTGAATTTGATAGAACGGCGGCCCTGCTGCTCTCAAAGGTCCGGACCATCAGCGCCTTTGCCTACCGGATGGCCACCGGCAAGCCCTTTAATCACCCCAATCCGAACCTGAGCTATTGCGCCAATTTCCTGCATATGATGTTCTCCGAGCCCTACCAGGACTTCGTCGCCAGCCCGGTGGTGGAACGAGCGATGAACCTTTTTCTGGTCCTGCATGCGGATCACGAACAGAACTGCTCCACCTCGACGGTCCGTGTTGTCGGCAGCTCCAGGGCCAATCTCTTCAGCTCCGTTGCGGCCGGGGTCTGCGCGCTGTGGGGGCCCCTGCATGGAGGAGCCAACACCGGCGTCATCAAGATGCTCGAAGACATCAAGGCCTCGGGAAAATCGATCACCTCGTATATCGACATGGCCAAGGATAAAAACAGCACCTTCCGGCTGATGGGCTTCGGCCACCGGGTCTATAAAAACTTCGATCCGAGATCGATCATCCTGAAAAAACAGGTCCATGATGTCCTGCAGGAGCTGCATCTCGACGATTCCCTGCTGGAGATCGCCCTCGAGCTGGAGGCGGCCACACTGAATGATGACTACTTCCTCAGCCGCCATCTGTATCCCAATGTGGATTTCTACAGCGGCATCCTGCTCCGCGCCATCGGCATCCCGTTGAATATGTACACCGTGATGTTTGCCATAGGCAGAATGCCGGGTTGGATCTCCAACTGGAAAGAGCTGCACCAGCATAATCAGCGCATCTCCCGGCCGAGACAGATCTATACCGGCTACACCGAAAGGCCCTTTGTACCGACAGCCGAACGCTGACTCCAGCCCATTTTTCTCTCCCGGCCGCACAAAGAGCAAGGAGAGTAAAAACCTCCCTCAAGATTTCGCTCTCTAGGTTCTCAGCCTAGGGAGCGTCAGCTTTTTTATCGGGTGACAATCGGATTTCAGCCGATTGCCCGCCTTCCGGGTATCCATTAGTGTGTTTTGACAATACGGATTGTCTCAGATCTCTCTATCCGATTCAACGCAGGTTTTCTTTTCCGGCAAAACACCCGGTCCTGGCGGAGCAGAGAAAGCTGCAACGCCCAGGAGATCCCGGCATTCAACAATGGAGGAAATGCCCATGAATGAACCACGTGTCAATTTCGATGTCCTCAGTCCGGTCCAGTTTCTGATCCGCAGCGCCAATGTGTACCCCGATAAAACCGCCGTCGTGCACGGCAATACCCGGTACACCTACGCAGAATTTTATGCCCGGGTCAATCGTTTGGCCGATGCCTTGAAAAAACAGGGAATAGGCCTGGACGACAAGGTGGCGTTTCTCTGTCCGAACATCCCCCCCATGCTGGAGGCCCATAATGCCGTGCCGATGATCGGCGCCGTTCTGGTCAGCATCAACATCCGGCTGGCCCCAAGTGAGATTTCCTATATAATCAATCATTCCGACGCCAAGGCCGTCTTTGTCGACACCGAATTCGCCAAATCCATCCAACCAATCCTGAAAGAGCTGGAAAAGGTCAAGTTTTTCGTCAATATCTGTGACATTGACGACGCCATTCCGCTGCCAGGTCCTGATTACGAGACCTTTCTGGCAACCGGCTCACCGGAACCGGTCCCCGTTGCAGTCGAGAGCGAACGGCAGGTGGCAACCATCAACTATACCAGCGGCACCACAGGACGGCCGAAGGGCGTTATGTACCATCACCGGGGCGCCTATCTGAACGCGCTGGGCGAGATACTGGAATCCGGTATGAATGCGAGTTCAGTCTATCTCTGGACCCTGCCGATGTTCCACTGCAACGGCTGGTGCTTCACCTGGGGGGTCACCGCCATCGGCGGGACGCATGTCTGCCTGCGTCAGGTCGTCGCCGCGG
>JAJYAX010000050.1 GCA_021779275.1 Deltaproteobacteria bacterium
AAGAGTTTTATTGAGGCGTCCGGAAGGATCCGCTGTTCTGGGAATCTATCATATTACGGTCGGATCGATAAGAAAGCAACAAAAACAGTGGTCCGGCGACGGAGAAGGTCGAACCGGATAAAAGAGTGGACAGGTAAGCGGATGGAAAAAGATTGCATTTCGGGACAATGACCTTACTGTAAAGGATGCCGCAGTTTTATCGGATATGTCGATGCGTAATACATACGCTTCGTTGTTACTATTTAATTTTGAAATCTGTTTCCTTAAAGGAGGAATGATAATGGCATCATCTTGCGGAGGGTCGCACGGGACCCCGGAAGCGCAGCAGGCCGCGATGGCCCAGCAGGAAAACGCAATTACCCGGTCGCTTGGAAAGATCAAACATAAAATCCTGGTCATGAGCGGGAAGGGCGGGGTCGGCAAATCCACCATCTCGGTCAATCTGGCCCTGGCCCTTGCCGCCAAGGGGCATAAGGTCGGATTGATGGATGTGGATCTCCATGGGCCGGACGTGGTCAGGATGCTCAATATGAAAGGCGTCCTTGAGCCGCCCACGTCCGCCGACGCGCTGATCCCGCCGCTCACCTACAATGACAACCTGAAGGTGGTCTCGCTGGAATATATGATGAGGGACAGGGATGAGGCCATCATCTGGCGGGGACCGCTGAAAATTCAGGCGATCCGGCAGTTTGTCTCCGACATGGACTGGGGCGAGCTTGATTACCTGGTAATCGACGCCCCTCCCGGAACCGGCGACGAGCCCCTCTCCGTTGCCCAGACCATCCCCAATGTGAAGGCGGTGATCGTCACCACCCCGCAGAAGGTCGCTCTGGCCGATGTCCGTAAATCGATCAATTTCTGCAAAACAGTCGGTGTCGAAATCATCGGGGTCGTTGAAAACATGTCCGGCTTTGTCTGCCCGCACTGTAACGGGACGGTCGATATCTTCAAATCCGGCGGCGGGGAAGAGGTCGCCCGTGATTTTGAGTTGGCCTTCCTTGGCCGGGTTCCGATGGATCCCAGGATTGTCGTTGCCGGTGACGATGGGATACCGTATTTAACGACCGATGCCGGCAGTCCTGCCTCCAAGGCCTTTGCCGAGGTGGTTAATGCCGTTGAGGTCCGGACTCCGGTCAAAGGTTTTGTTCCTCCCTTGCCGATGGCCGATATGGGCGGCGGCTGCGCCTGCGGCAGCAGCGGCTGTAAATAGGCCAGATCAGGCTGTTGATATGAAGAAGAGAGCAGGACCATGGAGGCCCGGCTCTCCTCTTTAATATAAAAACAAGTTCTCGTAACCTGCTGTGGAAATCTATGATATTAAAACAACTTACAGTCGGATCCATGGGGGTCTGCTGTTATATAATCGGTTGTGCGAAGACGAAGAGAGGGGCGATAGTTGATCCCGGCGGCGGAGAAAAGGCGATTCTGGCCATGGTCAAGGAACTGGGGCTCGGCATCGACTATATAATCGCCACCCACGGTCATCCCGATCATGTCTGCGGCAATCGGATCATCCAGGAAGCCACCGGGGCCAAGATTGTGATGCACGAAGACGATGCCTCCTTTTTCTTCAAGGAGGAGATCCAGAGCTACTTTTCCATGCTGGGCCTGGAGGCCTCTCCCCCTGTTGATATTACCGTAAAGGATGGGGAGAGCATCAAGATCGGGGAGGAGGAGCTGCGGGTGATTCACACCCCCGGCCATACACCGGGAGGCATCTGTCTCTACAACCCTCCCGATCTGATTACCGGGGACACCCTTTTTGTCGGTGGTCTCGGACGGACCGATTTTCCGGGCGGTTCTCATCAGCAGCTGATTGATTCCATCCTCGGCAGACTGATGATCCTGCCGGACGAGACCATCGTCTGGCCCGGGCACGGGTATGGCGGGAGCAGATCCACTCTCGGCGAGGAAAAGAGGGAAAACCCATATATCTGTTGAACGTAAGAGTATCCCATGCGCGAAATTGTTCTTGGTACCGCGGGCCATGTCGATCATGGCAAAACGAGCCTGGTTCGAGCCCTGACGGGTATCGAAACTGATCGGCTGAAGGAGGAAAAAAAAAGGGGAATAACCATTGAACTCGGGTTCGCCTATCTTGATCTTCCCTGCGGTCACCGGCTTGGTATCGTCGATGTGCCCGGCCATGAAAAGTTTGTCAAGAATATGGTGGCCGGGGTAACCGGTATGGATCTTCTGGCCTTCGTCATTGCCGCCGACGAGGGGATCATGCCGCAGACCCGGGAACATTTCGAGATCTGCAGGCTGCTCGGGGTCAAACAGGGGCTGGTGGTCCTGACCAAAATCGACATGGTTGATCCCGAATGGCTGGACCTGGTCGAAGAGGAGGTGCGTGACTTCTGCATGGGGAGCTTCCTGGAGGACGCACCGATCATCCATGTCTCTTCCACCACCGGTGAGGGTATCGATGAGATGCGGAAAATCCTCGACGATTTCGTCAGAAAACAGATCTTTGTCGAGGCCTTCGGTCCCTTCCGCCTGCCTGTTGATCGCGTCTTTGCAATGAAGGGCTTCGGCGCTGTCGTCACCGGCACCTCGATCTCGGGCCGCATTGCTCTTGGAGATGAACTGCGTTTTTACCCGACGGATCTGGTCACCAAGGTCCGGGGACTCCAGGTCCATTCCCAGTCCGTCGAAGAGGTGGAGGCAGGGCATCGGACAGCGATCAACCTGCAGGGGGTGGATACCGCCCAGATAGAGAGGGGGATGGTTGCGGCTCCTCCCGGGGTGCTGCAGCCTAACTATATGCTCGATTGCCGGTTCCTCTATCTCGCCTCGAATCCCAAACCGATAAAACACCGGACCAGGGTGCGTGTTCATCTGGGCAGCGCCGAGCTGATCGGCAGGATCTCACTGCTGGACAGGGATGAGGTCAAGCCGGGAGCGGAGGTGGGGGTGCAGCTGCTTCTGGAGACGCCGGTGGCGGTCTGGCCGGGGGACCGGTATGTGATCCGCAGCTATTCGCCCGTGGCCACGATTGGTGGCGGAATGGTGCTGGGCAACCTGTCTCCGAAGAAACGAAGACGGGCAACAGAACGTGATCAGGAGTATAACCAGCAGATCCTGGGCGTCCTGCAGAACGGCAGTCTGGAGGACAAGATCCTTCTTTTCCTGGAGGAAAACGGCACGGCGGGGCTTAGTTTCGATGAGTTGGCCATCCGGCTCGGGCTGTTCGGCAAGAATCTGAAGAAGATATTGAACGAGCCGATATCCTCCCGCCGCATCGTCGTGGTCGATTCGGCCAGCCAACGCTATCTGACCCGGTCCACGGCCGACAGGATCACGGAGGCAATTGTCGCCAATCTGACGGCCTATCACCGTGATAATCAACTGCAAAGCGGCCTTTCCAAAGAGGAGCTGCGGTCGGGGCTGGGTAAGGGACTTGATCAGAAGGTCTTTAATTTCTGCCTGAATGAGCTGTTGAAAAAAGAGATGGTCATTCAGGAGGAATCCATGGTCCATCTTGCCACCCACAAGGTGGCCCTGAAGGTTGACGAGCAGAAGCTGCGTAGTGGCCTGGAGGCCTGGTACAGGGAAAAGGGGCTGTCCACCGCCACCGTCAAGGATACCCTGGACCAGTTTTGCGAATACCCGGAGGTCATGGTCAAAGAGGTCCTGGCCCTTCTGCTCAGGGATGAAAAATTGATCAAGATCAGTGAGACCCTCTACTATGATGCGGCGATGCTCGCCCGTCTGCAGGCTGATCTTATTGCCTTTATCGAGCGGGAGGGTGAGATTGATGCGCCGGGCTTTAAGACTCTCAGCGGCCTGACCAGGAAGTTCTCAATACCTATCCTTGAATACTTTGACAGGATAAAACTGACGATCCGGATCGGCGATAAACGGATATTGCGCAAAAAGACATAATTCTATTTTCGGGTTGCAGGGAAAAATCGATTAGCCCCCGGTCTTCGCAGGTGTCCTTTGCCAGCCAAGGTGAAGAAAACAGCGCGTGTCCTCCCGGACACGAAAATCGTGATCGATACGCAGTCCCGCAATGGCGATGATCCTGTCGTGGGAGAGGACTACCGGGAAAAACCGCCGCTCCTGCCGGGGGATCTTCGCATCTGTCAGAAATCGGCTGATTTTTTTTCTTCCCGCTGCCCCCAGGGGGCGGAACACCTCTCCGTCGAGCGGATTGCGCAGCAGCAGGGGAAAGCTGATCCGTTCCGCGTCGAGCAGGAGTTCACCTGCGAGCAGATGCTCCGGTTGTGTTGATAGCATGCTTACTGACAGGACATGGCCGGCGATGGAAAAATGGCCCGGTCCGTCCAGACTCAAAGAAAAAACGCTGTCTTGAAGACCGCTTCCTCGAAATCCTGTCCTGCCGGCGGGATGGGAAAAACGAATTTCCTCGCCTGTCTTCCAGACCCGTAATCCTCTTCCGAGATGTGTTTCAGCACCGTTGCCGCCGTGCTTGATCAGATGACGGACCTGTTCAATCTGACGAAAACCCGGTCGTGTCAGCATCATCCAGCAGACCTTTTCCAGGATTCTTCGTTGCAGGGCCGGATGACAGTTCAGGAAGGCCTGAATCTTGATCTTGATGGATTCAGGACAGGGCCGGTTTCCCCTCCCCTCCTCAAGATGCCGGTTCTTATCTTTTTCTACCAGACGGTTCAAGATCTCTTCCGTAAGCTGGTCCAGCAGGTCCTCCTCACCTTGAAGTATCTCGGCTGTCTGCAGCAGATTCCGGCGGATCGAGGTGTTGAAGTTCCGTTCAAGATAGGGCAGGAGATCGAGACGGACCCGGTTCCGCAGAAAGAGGCGTTCCTGGTTTGAACTGTCCCGGCAGAAGGGGATGGTGTTTGCTTCCAGGTAGTCGGTCAGGGTCTGTTTTTTTTCCTGCAGGAGCGGCCGGATAATCGGGCCCCGGCGGAGATCCATGCCGGAGAGGCCTTTTCCGCCGCTGCCGCGGATAAGCCGGATGAGCACCTCTTCGGCCTGGTCGTCGGCGGTATGGGCCACCGCGATCACCGAGGCGCCATGTTGTTTTCGTGCGGCCTCCAGGGCTGCATAGCGCAGGGTCCGCGCCGCCTCTTCAAGAGATGCCCCCGTCCGTTTCCGCTCTGCATGCACATCGACCGGTACGGTCTCGTAGGGAACTCCGAGACTGCCGCAGAGCCCTTCAACCAGGCGGATTTCAGCGTCGATCTCCGTGGGGCGCAGGCCATGGTTTACATAGACGGCAACAAGTCCGGCGCATCTGTTTATCCGGTGGAGAAGATGCAGCAGGGCAACAGAGTCGGGGCCGCCGGAAACAGCGACGATGACGGTATCATTTCCTGAAAAGAGACAATGCCTGAGGATCAGTTTGCCGATCCGTGTCGGCAAGGCCTCTTGATGTCTGGTGACGGATGAAATTTTTTTCACAGGCACGCTTTTGGTTTAATTCTTGATGAATGATTGGTATATCATAGCCGGAAGGGATGCGCAACGGCGTCGTTGCGTTCGCAACAAGGGGAGTACAGATGACCTCGCGCCACTATATAGATCAGATTAAGTCCTATCTTTCTCAGCAGTTCAGTCTGGGAGAGGATCAGGTGTCCGGGATGTTGCCGGGGTTTATTTCGACCCTCTCAGCGCATATGACGAATCTTGAGAAGGCCCTGGCAAGCGGTGATCTCGAGGCGCTTGGTAAATCGGGCCATACGATCAAGGGCGCTTTTCTGAATCTCGGTCTGACCGATTGTGCGGAGATCGCCTTGCAGATAGAACGAAGATGTAAAGAAGGAGACCTGTCCGCTGATTATGCCCGGCTGGTGGCGGACCTCCGGGAAAAAATAGATATTATAATCGATAATCCTTGAGAGGCGGTCGGGATTTTACTCGGAATCGCGACGGGGAGTCCTGCCCGCCTGGTCTCCTGTCCGCAGCATCTCCAGCAGGCGGGTATGGATGTTGTCAAAGCCGCCGTTGGAGAGGATGGCCACGATATCGCCTGGACGTAGGATGACGTGCAGGTCGTCCAGGATCTCGGCGGTTGAGGGGAAAGACCTGGCTGCAAGATGCCGTCCTCTGAGATCCTGGGCCAGCTTTTCCGCGGAAAAGTGATCCTGGGCCGATACATTTTCCAGGGGGAGCGGGTCTCGTATCAGGATCATATCGGCGGAATCAAAGGCGCTGACATAGTCGTTTTGAAAAACAGCCCGTCGCGAGGAGTTTGTCCGCGGTTCAAAGACGGTGATCAGGCGGTGTCCCGCATAAGCGGCCTTTAATCCGGCAAGGGTCTCCCGCACCGCAGTGGGGTGATGGGCAAAATCATCGATGACCGTAATCCCTCCCTCCACACCCCGTACTTCCTGTCGTCTTTTCACCCCCATGAAGGTGCTCAGACCACCTCCGATGGTTTTTTTGTCGACGCCGATATGGTGCAGGACCGCGGTTACGGCCAGGCTGTTCAGGCAGTTATGCCGGCCGGAGAGGGAGACCGTCTGGGTCCATTCTCCGCCGTCATGCCGGACGGGGAAATGGCTCTTCCCGTCCCGGAACAGGACATCACCCATTGTCCAGTCAAGACCGGCCGTCGTTCCATATCCCTGGACCGGGCAGGGTGCATCAGCCACCACCTCGGCCACGTTTTTGTCATCCAGGTGAGCGACAATCAGACCACCGGCGGGGAGCAGGGAGACGAATTTTTTGAACGAACGTTTGATCTGGTCGAGATCCGAGAAGATATCGGCGTGGTCGAACTCGACCGAGGTGATGATGGCGATATCAGGACGATAGTGGAGAAATTTTGATTCCTTGTCAAAGAAGGCGGTATCGTATTCGTCGCCCTCGGAGATGAAGTATTTCCCTCGGCCAAGACGGAAATTCCGCTGAAATTCCTGAACAATGCCGCCTATCATGAAGGATGGGTCCAGACCCGCATAATGGAGGGTCGATGCGAGCAACGAACAGGTTGTGGTCTTGCCGTGTGTTCCCGCGACCACCAGCGAGGTCTTCCCGGCGATAAAAAAACGGGACAGGGCCTGGGGAAAGGAGATATAGGGGATCTGCAATTCCGCCAGGGCCGCAGCCTCCGGGTTCTTTCTGGTGATGACGTTTCCGACTATGACAAGATCCGGCGCCGGACAAAGATTTTCGGCGCCATAACCATCCTTGATAGCAATCCCCAACTGCCGGAGAAAATCGGACATGGGCGGGTAGACATGATTGTCCGAGCCGGTCACCTCAAGGCCGGAATGTTGCAACATGCCCGCCAGTGCGGCCATCCCCGTGCCGCAGATTCCCATTATATGAATGTTTCTGACATTCTTCGGGGCGTAATTCAGTCGTGGATCAAGTTCCATGCAGTTCATTTCATCCTTGCGGTCTCTTGCACAGTAGTGTGGATATCCTTGAAGGCCTGATCGAAGGTCGCCGGTGTTAATCTTCCCATTTCTATGAACTTAATGGCGATCTCCTTGGCGATCTTCAAGAGGGTCTCCTCGGAGACGGGCTGGTCATTTTCAGAACGGGATCCGCTGCTTTTGACGGATGTGGACATTGCAGTACCTTTAAGTTGAGCTGCTTTAGCGGAGAAATAACCGCCCCTGCCGTTGGAAGAAGGCCAATTCGTCACAAGAACGGCAGAGGCGTCTTTCGAGCAGGAAAAACCGGTCAGGCCCTCCCTGAAGAAAAATGTCAGAGAAAAATATCGGAGCAAATTGTCGGTTACGGCAGTCTTGCCAGTTTATCCATATCCACCTTATCGGCATAGGCCAAAAGATCGTCCCGTTGAATATTGTCCCCTTCAATGGTGATAAGGAGGTTGGCGCCGATCACGATATTGATATTCCCCGAGGTTTCTTTGAAATCCACAATTGCCTTCTGCCCGTTAATCATTTCAATTTTTCCGGTTGATGACGCGAAAATCGGATTGCTGAACATCATCAGCATCGATTGCATCATCGGTGAATCGGTACTGAACTTGATCGTAATCGAGGAGGCGTTTTTACTATACCGACGTTCTGCGGTGGTGGGGCCTCCAAATACCTCGGCCGCCATGACCTTGCTGTCAGCCTGTTCAGCAGACCAGCCATCCAGGGGACCCGGGAGCAGGCTTTTCAGTACGTCGCCTTTTTTCTGGCGGATCATCCGGATGGCGGAATCAAGACTGGTGACCGCTGCGGTAAACTGGCTGTCCTTATAGTGTTGCACCGCCTCGTCAATTGCCTTCGTCACCGGGTCTTCTCCAGCCTTTGACATTGCAGGGAGAAAAAAGGAAAGGAGGACCACAAGTGTGCAACGGAAGAAGCTTCGCGACATATTTTTTTCCATAGTGAGTATGCCTTGTAGCTGTAGTTTGCTTCTTGGAGATACAACCGGCAAACAGCAGTTGTTT
>JAJYAX010000051.1 GCA_021779275.1 Deltaproteobacteria bacterium
AGGTTGGTATGGGAGAGCATAACTCCCTTGGGAAAGCCCGTGGTCCCGGAGGTATACTGCATATTGATCACCTCGTCGGGGTCAAGCGAGTCAAGCCGTGCCTTAAGTTCCTGGTCCGATACCGATCCGCCCATCTCCAGCACATCGTCCCAGTTGTACATCCCGGGGATCTTCTCCTCTCCCAGATAGATGATGTTCTTCAGGAAGGGGAGTTTCTCGCTCGCAAGTTTCCCGGGCTCGCCGTCCTTGAGCATCGGACAGACCTTGCTCAGGACCTTGATATAGTCGTCGGGGGTTCGTATGCCGCCGGTGAGGATGAGGGTGGTGGCGTCGGATTGCTGCAGGAGATATTCGAGTTCGCTGCTGCGGTAATTGGTATTGACCGTGACTAGGACCGCTCCCATCCGGGCGCTGCCGTACTGGGTATAGACCCACTCGGGAAGATTGTTGGCCCAGATTGCAACCTTGTCGCCCTTGGTGATACCGAGGGCCATCAATCCCTTGGCGACGGCATTGCATTTTTCCCGGAGTTGCCTGAAGTTCAGCCTGATGCCCAGGGAATGGTACTCCAGGCCTATGTTGTCACCGATGGTATCGGCCAGAATATCTACCAGATCACCGATGGTTGTTTTACCTACTGTAATGTCAGGTTTTTGCATCTGTTTCCTCATTTAAAAGTCATAATATTTTACAGTACCGGTACGATCCAGCCGAAAAGGTCTTCCGCCTTTCCGTACTGGATGTCCATAAGGCTCTTGAAGAGTTTTGCGGAAAGCGGCCCTACAGCACCATCGGCAATGGTGATTTCCCGGCCGTTGAATTTGATATTGCCGACAGGAGATATGACAGCGGCGGTTCCGGAACCAAATACCTCCCTCAGTTCTCCTTTCTCATGAGCCTCATAGATTTCCGCAATGCTGATTTTCCTTTCAACAACCTTAACACCCCAGGATTTTGCGAGCTTTATAACCGAGTCCCGTGTAACTCCGGACAGAATGCTTCTGTTTAACTCAGGGGTAAGCAGTTCGTCGCCGATTACGAAAAAGATGTTCATCGATCCGACTTCTTCCACATACTTCAACTCAACGCCGTCGAGCCAGAGCACCTGGGTGTAGCCGTCTTTGTGCGCCAGGTCTGTTGCATAGAGGCTGGCGGCATAGTTTCCTGCGGTCTTCGCCTGGCCGACCCCGCCTCGTACCGCGCGAACATAGTCTGTCGTCACCCAGATTTTCACAGGATTAAAACCTTCGGGGTAATAGGCCCCGACAGGAGAGAGAATGATAAAAAACCTGTAGGTCTGCGATGAACGAAGCCCGATATAGGGATCTGTTGCAATGATAGTCGGCCGAATGTACAGTGAGGTCCCCGGCGCGCCGGGGACCCAGCCCTTTTCAATGCTGAGCAGCTTCATAAGGGCTTCAAGAATAAATGCCACATCCAGTTCAGGCATGCAGAGCATATGGCCTGATTTATTCAGACGGGCCAGATTGTCCTGCGGCCTGAAGAGTTGAATGCCGCCGGATTCAGTTCTGTAGGCCTTCAGGCCTTCGAAGATTGCCTGACCATAATGAAGAACCATTGTGGAGGGATCCATAACCAGAGGGCCGTAGGGTTCAATACGAGGATTATGCCAACCGTCTTGAGGGGTGTAATCCATATTGAACATATAATCCGTAAAGACTGTTCCAAAGCCCAGGGTGGAATCCTCGGGATGATTTTTTAAGATATCGGCTTTCTTGAATGTGATGTCCACTGTAACCTCTGGTATGTAAAATTGTTTGCGGGTATAAGGTTAAAAAAAATAATAATAATTTTTATTATAAAAAAAGCACAGCATTCTAATCCGTAATTTATTATTATGGACGCGAGTATACTCTTTGTTTTCATGTTTTATCAACATCTAGTTTAAATGATTATAGTGATGCCGGCAAAGGCGCAGGCGATGGGCGGCAGGGCGGCTCAATGCGTTTCCAGGGAACGTGAGATCAATACATTAGCGGTGGAAAATGAGAAAAGACATAATTGAAATACGGTGGCATGGACGCGGGGGCCAGGGAGCGATTACTGCGGCGAAGATTGTCGCCAATGCAGCCTTTGTGTCCGGGTATAAAGGTGTGGTCATGGCGCCGACATTCGGAACGGAAAGAAGAGGAGCGCCGGTATTTACCTCGCTGAAGATATCCAAGGAAAAGATTTATGATCTGTCGCCGATCACGACACCCGATATGGTCGTTGTCCTGGATCATACCCTCCTGGAGGAAGTGAATGTCGTGGCGGGGTTAAAAGAAAAGGGTCTTGTCGTTCTGAACAGCCCCAGGCCTGTTTCCGAGTACACCTTTGACGGGATGACCGTAGCCGTTTCCGACGTCTCAAAACATGCAGTGGAGGCAGGACTGCCGCCCGGGATTGTCAATTCCGGAATAATCGGGGCCTTTGCCAAGGCCAGTGGTCTTGTTGATATCGATGTTCTCGTACAGGCAATTGAGAATGAATTTTCCGGGAAAAAACCGGAGAAGAATGCGAGGTCTGCCAGAATTGCCTATGAGAATACTGCAGATAATACTGCGGATAATACTGCAATTGGAGGGAATAAATGACAACCGATAAATTTTGTAGCATGCTGTCACGCAGTAAACCCGGGCCCGGCGATGGAGGAAATACCGGCTCGTGGCGGGTGCTGCGTCCGGTAATAAACCTTGAGGCCTGCATCCCGGCGAAAAGGAACAAGATGGCCTGCTTTCATTGCTGGTTGTATTGTCCTGATTCCGTTGTCTCCAAGACTATTCCGCCGGTTATCAACTATGACTATTGCAAAGGCTGCGGCATCTGTGCTGAGGAGTGTCCCGCGGGCGCCATCAGCATGGTGGACGAGTCGACGCCTCTCGTGGAGGACAAATAAATGCATATTATTGAATCAGGCAATGTGGCCGCCGCCACAGGTGTGAAGCTGTCACGGGCCCAGGTTATTGCCGCCTATCCCATTACTCCCCAGACCCCGCTCACTGAAAAACTCTCTGAATTTGTTGAATCGGGAGAGCTTGCCGCCGAATATATACCGGTTGAGAGCGAACACAGCGCCATGGCCGTCTGCATCGCGGCGTCAACGGCGGGAGCCCGGGCCTTTACCGCCACCAGCGCTAATGGTCTTCTCTATATGAGTGAACAACTGCACTGGGCTGTAGGTGCGAGGCTCCCCATCGTCATGTGCGTCGCCAACCGGGGGATCGGGGCTCCCTGGACGGTGTGGAATGATCAGCAGGATACCATCTCCCAGAGGGATGTCGGCTGGATTCAGATCTATGCCAACGACCACCAGCAGATCATTGACGCGGTGATCAAGGCCTTCCGTCTGGCCCAGACCGTCAGCATCCCGGTCATGGTCTGCTATGACGGGTATCTCCTGTCGCACACCTATATGCCCTTTGAGGAGCCTGCCCAGAGCAGCGTGGATTCCTTCCTGCCGACCTTTGCTCCGACGCATTTCCTTGACCCTGAAAATCCCGGAAATTTCAATACCGTCACCCTTCCCGATGTCCGTCCGGACGTGGAGGGCGTAATCGCTCCCGGCTATATCGAAATTCGTCATACTCTGCATCAGGATCTGCGAGCTGCGCTTGATACCTTTGTTGAGATCGACAGGGAATTTAAGAAAGAATTCGGCCGGGGCGGAAATCCGCTGATAGAAGAATACCGGTGTGAGGATGCGGACTTTGTCGCCGTCTGCATCGGTTCCCTGTCCTATCAGCTGCGGGATGTCGTCGACGGCATGCGGGAGAATGATGTGAAGATCGGGGTTATGGGTGTCCAGATGTACCGGCCCTTTCCCGATGAGGCAATCGTTCGCGCTCTCGCGGGGAAAAAAGGTGTGATCGTCTTTGAAAAAGCCTTAAGCTACGGAAATCAGGGGGCCTTGTATGCCGATATCAAATCGGCGCTGTATAAGAGCGCCGAGAGGCCCTTTATCCATAATTATATCCTGGGGCTTGGCGGCAGGGAGATAAAAACACAGCATCTTCTTGATGCCCTCACCGCATCCTGTACGTCTCCGGATACATTTGAAGATGCTCCCCGTTGGATCGGCTTAAAACTCTAGAGAAGACTATCATGGAAAATCAAACATCTATACTGAACCTGACCGAAGAAGAATTCGTCCATCCGGGAAACCGCGCCTGCTCGGGCTGCGGTCTCTCCATCGTCTACCGAACCGGACTGAAGGCCCTCGGCAAAAACACCATCCTCGTGGTGCCTCCCAGTTGTCTTACCGTGCTGCAGGGGCTCTACCCCGTTGCCTCCACGAAGCTTCCCTGTGTCAATGTGACCTTTGCCTCCACCGGAGCCGCCGCCACGGGAGTGCGCGCCGCCATGAGGGCGCTGAAAAAAGCAGACGTCAATGTCGTCGCCTGGGCGGGGGACGGCGGAACCGGTGATATTGGAATCCAGGCCCTCTCCGGGGCCTGCGAGAGGGGAGAGGATATTATTTATATCTGCTATGACAATGAAGCCTATATGAATACCGGTGTCCAACGCTCCGGCACCACTCCCCAGGGTGTCTTGACCACCACCACCCCCATCAAAGGAAAACTGCAGGAGAAAAAGGACGTTCCGGCCATTATCGCCGCGCACGGCATCGGTTATGTCGCTACGGCCTCCGCCGCCTATCCGTTGGATTTTTATGACAAGGTGAAAAAGGCGACAACACTCTCCGGCCCCCGATATATCCATGTGCATACACCCTGCCCGCCGGGATGGAGTTTTGACACGCGATATACCATAAAGGTCGGGAAACTTGCCGTGCAATCAGGCCTTTTTGATCTGTACGAGATAGAAAACGGTGAATTCAGGCTTACCGGGGCATCAAAAAATCTGGTTGGAAAGGCCAGAATTCCGGTGACGGAGTATTTCCAGACCCAGGGACGGTTCAAGTCTCTCGATCAGGAAATCATCCAAAAAGTCCAGGAGCAGGTTGATGCCAAATGGGCCAGGTATTGATGGATGGTTGTATCCTGCTGTTGGGGGCAAAGGGTCTTCCTTGCCCCTGACAGCCTGCTTGACTATTTTCGTTCGCCGAGCGGAATAAACCGCCGTCTGGTCGGACCGATATAGAGTTGACGCGGCCGGCCTATTCGCCGGCTCTCCTTGTTGCCGATCATCTCCCGCCAGTGGGCAAGCCAGCCGGGCAGACGTCCCAGGGCGAACATCACCGTGAACATATTGGTCGGGATCCCCATGGCCCGGTAGATGATGCCGCTGTAAAAATCGACATTGGGGTAGAGATTTCTGCTGACGAAGTAGTCGTCGTTCCTGACGCGTTCCGCCAGCTCCTTGGCCACATCCAGGAGCGGGTCGCTGACGTTCAAGGCCGCCAGGGTTTCATCGCAGGATTTTTTGATAATCTGGGCGCGCGGATCGAAGGTCTTGTAGACGCGGTGCCCGAATCCCGACAGTCTGTAGGGGTCGCTATGGTCTTTTGCCTTGCGGATATATTTTTCAAAATCCTTGTCGTCGGCATAGATACCTTCCAACATCTCAACCACTTCCTGGGCGGCCCCGCCATGCAGCGGCCCCCAGAGCGCATTGATCCCGGAGGCTATGGATGCATAGAGGCTGACGCCGGCGCTTCCGACCAGCCGAACCGTTGAGGTCGAGCAGTTCTGTTCGTGATCTGCGTGGAGAATCAGGAGCTTATTAAGGGTGGAGACCACCTCCGGCAGGATTTTATAAGGCCTGGTCGGTGTGTCGAACATCATATTGAGAAAATTCTCACAGTAGTTCAGGTCGTAACGGGGGTAGATGAGCGGATGGCCCTTTGACTTTTTATAGGAAAAGGCGGCGATTGTCCTGACCTTGGAAAGCAGCCTGGCGGTGATGCTGTCGAAGGTCTCCGTCGGATCCGGATGAGTGGTCAGTTCCGGATAGAAATTATGCAGCGAATTGACCATGGTGGACAGGATGGACATGGGCTCGGCGTTGGGCGGGAAGTGGTCGAAAAAATGAATCATGTCCTCATGAATCAGGGCATACTGGGACATCAGATCCCGGTATTCCATCAGTTCCTGCTCATTGGGCAGGTCGCCATGGAGGAGGAGGTAGGCCACCTCAACAAAGGAACAGTTTTCCGCCAGTTCCTCGATGGCATAACCACGATAGTCGAGGACGCCTGCCTTGCCGTCCAGATAGGTTATGTCACTGGTGCAGGAACCGGTGTTCACATATCCCCGGTCCAGGGTAATGTGTCCGGTTTGTTTCAAGAGCGTGCTGATGTCAATGGCCTTTTCACCATATGATCCTTCATATACAGGGAAGGTATAGGTCTTCCCTTCAAGAATAAGCTGAGCGAACTTGTCTGACATTTTTCTCCCTTATATGTGGTGAGCCGTGGGTGAGCCCGGGACGCAGGAGGCTGCACGTACTGTTTTGCGGGTTTTTCTGTCATCTGTACCGGGTAAAGCAATTGATGCAGAGAGCTGCTCATTACAGTACAATGCAACCGCCGGCACGGCGATGGCAGAGTAATTTCGGATGGAGCTGCTCTTCGAAGAGGGTAACGGCGATTACCGTGGACAGATTGCAGGGGGTGAGAGGATTGCCTCACCATATTTTTACCAAGTGGGCAGACTAACATAGATGGGCCATTTGTTCAATTTTTTCTTTTTTGTTCAATTTTGAAAATCAAACATGACTGGAACGTATTATTCGTGAAATTGATCAAAGGGAAGACAACCTTCCGCCATTCACGATCAATAATGAGTACAATGAGGGTGAATAAGAGATGTCCAATGCCGAAGACTATGCCCGGAGATTGAGGCAGTTTACAGAGGAAATAACCGTTTATCCGGTGACGTGTGAGAGGAAGGCTGCGGGAAGAACCGACAGAGAGTGGCTTGACGGGGTGCTGGCGGGCGGAGCACGGATTGTGCAGCTGCGGGATAAGGAGAGCAAGGACGCCGTCCTCTTGGAGAAGGCCCGGTACTTCCGGGAAAAGACCAGAGAGGCAGGGGCGTTGTTTCTGGTAAATGACCGTCTTGATATCGCTCTGCTCTCCGATGCCGACGGGATCCATGTGGGCCAGAAGGATCTGCCGGCGGAGGAGATCAGAAGACTTGCCCCTGGTCTGCTTATCGGTCTTTCTTGTAACAATGAACGAGATGCCGAGGCCCTTGCCCGTTTAGCCGCAAAAAATCCCCATGTGGTCTCGTATTTCAATATCGGGCCTCTCTATCCGACGGGGACCAAAGAGGGGCTGTCGTCCTTTTTGGGCCCGGAGGCCATTGCCGCCTTCAGCCGCAGATGTCCCTTGCCTTTTACCGTCATGGGGGGGATAAAGTACAGGCATATTGATGAGCTGGCTGCCCGTGGCGCCCGGCGAATCGCAGTAGTGACCGCCATCAGCCAGGCGGATGATATTCAAGGGGAAACGGCCAGGTGGATACAGGCGATATCCGCCAGGTTGTAGATTAACAGGATGGGAAGCAGCATGAAGGAACAGAGAGAATTACAGGAAATTGTGGAAGAAATCGAGCTCCTTGTCCGGTATGCAGTCAGTGAGGAAGACTACGATACGGCTAAGGAACTGCTGGAACAATACCGGGCCAATCGGGTCGCCTTGCAGGTCTTGAGGGAGTATTATTCGTCATTGCCGGAGGCACGGGAAGAAGCGCTTTCCCGGATTGTCCATATCCATATGCGGCAGGGAATATTTTTGCTGGGAGTCAGTACCGGGACCCATGAATACATCTTTTTTGCCGGCGAAGATGAGGCGGAATGCCTCGGGGAATATCTGGAAGACGATGGAGATCCGGAAATTCTCGCCTACTTCGGGTATGCCGACAAAAAATCATTTTTGCAACGTCATCCGGCCATGGCCGTCTTTAAAGACTTCAGCGAGACGTGGAAGATAAATAAGACCCTGTGTCCGGTCTGTTCTGTGGCCATTGGAGAATATCACCACCTTGGCTGTTCGGTTGAGATCTGTCCCTGGTGTCAGGGCCAGCTCAGCAGGTGTAATTGCCGTTTCGATCAGATGCAGCAAGAAGAGATTGAAAGCGACGAGGATCTAAAGCGGTTCGAGGAGCTTCTACAGCAAAAGGGGCGGATTGCTTTCCAGGAAGGGCAGGGGCCGTTCTATCCGGTTGCCGGCAATGATGGACTGGTGCTGAGTAAAAAATGAGCTGGCGATTGATATACACGTAAGGTTGCTTTTTTATTAACGGGCCTGCCGGTTTATCGAGGTAAGCCTTTGAAACCGGCAGGCCTGTTGGTGAGAGGAGGAGAGGGTCAGATCTTGAAGCTGCCGACTATGGTATGCAGTTCGGCGGCCATGCGCTGCAGATCCTCGGAGTTTGCCTGGAC
>JAJYAX010000052.1 GCA_021779275.1 Deltaproteobacteria bacterium
TTGCATGCTGGATATTCTTTCATGCTTAAGATGCCTTTGGATCTATATTTAATTTCCCATCCTCAGCAAACGATTCAATCTCATAGCCTTGGAATTAAAAGCCCATTTTGCTCAGAGTTCTGTACGAATATTAAAGAAATAAAAGGGGGATTTTGCAGGTTGAGTGTTAACCAGACTATTCAGAGCTACCTATCATTTTCTAATTTCCGTGCGACATGGAATACCTGTTGGGCAGGGATTTCCAGCTTTATGGTGCCTGTCTTTTTTAATAACATGGTGGTTGCTGTTCTTCACGGCGGACAAATTTTATTTGACGACTCTGGCGCTAAACCTCATTTCTCGGAAAACATTATTGATCAGCTTGCCAAAGAACAATTAGATGAAGTGAAAAACAGACTTCAATCAATACCAAAATTAAGTCATGGTGACGCATCTTTTGTCTTGGAAAGAGCTATGGCTATAGGCCAACAATTTAGTGAGTTACTCAATCACCTTGCCAAGAGGGCAGCTATGCCTAATCTAACAGAGTATTTGAAAAGAGCACGTTTGAAGAATGTTTTGGTTCTTGGAAAAGATACTGATGAACATATAGAATTGCTTCGCAAAGTATCTGAGATTTTAACGGATCTCGGTTATAACCCTGTTTTGGTAAAAGATTTGCAAGATATTGAGGAAATTAGCAATGAAGATAAAGTGCGATCTATTGCAGATGCATCAAGATTTGTCATCTTGGAAAACACATATCCTGCAGGACAAATTGCTGAGTGTAAAATTATGGCAACAAATCGTATTATTACAGCATGTTTGAGAGCAGATGGCCAAGGTTCCTCCTTCATGGTTACGGATTATGGTTGTGATTTTAATTTCATAGAAGAATTTTTGTACAACGAATCAAATAACGAGTCATTAAGAAACACGATCAAAAAGGCCACAAATTGGGCTGAGGATCAAATCAAAAAACGAAGAGCTTATTTTGATAGTAAGTATCCTTGGAGAAAGTCTTTAATTGAAGCTGGATAAACAAAAAGGATTCTAACCAGCTGCTTGTAGGGACGCGCAAAGACCGGCGCGCCCCACAGCAGTGTCGTTAATTTTAACCCTTTCAACCGGGAACAAACTGGGAACAATAATAGCCGAAACCAAAGAGCAACAATCTCTTTAATTTCGGCTACTTAATTGGTGGAGGCGGCGGGAGTCGAACCCGCGTCCGCAAATGCTCCCCTCCCGTATCTACATGCTTAGTTCCGTGCTTTGGTTCTCACATCGGAAGCTCCGTCGGAACGTGGATCTTCTGATGCCAGCCTGTAAGTTCTCGTCTCCCGGCAGCCAGGCAATATCGGGAAACCAGCCCATTGAGTCGACGCTCCGGGTCCGTCCTTATGGGCGAAGAACGGTGGAACGGCACAGCAGGTTATTAAGCTGCCAGTGCGAAGTTATAATCGTCTGCGATTATATTTAGTTCCGTCGTTTAACGAGCAGACAGAAGCTCGGCATGCAACGTAAAGCTTACACATCCCCGTCGAAGCCGTTTCGCCCCCAATTGTTGAATTTTTTTGAATGTTATCGATCTTTGCGCATCACGCGCTGCAGTTCCCGGTCGCTCTGCTTCTCTTTCAGTGACGCCCGTTTGTCATACTGCCTCTTGCCCCGGGCAAGACCCAGTTCAACCTTGGCCTTGCCGTTACTCTTAAAGTATATCTTCAAGGGGATCAGGGCAAGGCCTTTCTCCTTCAATTTGCCGATAAGCTTTCTGATCTCCTTTTTCTGGAGCAGGAGCTTTCTGACCCGGAGCGGCTCATTGGGATTATGGGTGGCAAAGGTATAGAAGGAGATATGGACACTATGGAGCATCACCTCGCCCCGGTCATCGATCTTGGCATAGCCGTCCTTCAGATTGGCCTTGCCCGCCCGGAGCGACTTCACCTCCGGCCCGGACAGGACCATCCCGGCCTCGTAGGTCGCATCGATAAAGTATTCGTGATAGGCTTTTTTATTCTGGCAGACTACTTTTCCGCTCATCTTCCATACCCGTTTCTGCTACTCGGTTGTGACCCGCAGGGCCTCTTCGATTGTGGTGACGCCGGCCTTGACCTTCTGCCAGGCGTCCTCGCGTAAGGTAGTCATTCCTTCCCGGATTGCAACCTGCCGCATCTGTTCGGACGACGAATTCGCGGCTATCATCTTCTTGAGCTGCGGCGACAGGGGGAAGATCTCGAAGACCCCGGTCCGGCCCGTATACCCGGTCTGGCGGCATTCGCGGCATCCCTTGCCTCGCTTCAGCTCGATGGTCTCCCCGTCCGCCACCGGAAATCCCAGTTTCGTGAGCTTCGCGCTCTCCATGGTGTAGGTCTCGATACAGTGCGGACAGATCTTGCGCACCAGCCGCTGGGCCATGCAGCCAAGCAGGGTGGAGGCAATCAGGAAGGGCTGCAGGCCCAGGTCGATCAGACGGACGATGGAGGCCACGGCATCGTTGGTATGCAGGGTCGAGAAGACCAGATGGCCGGTCATGGCCGCCTGCACCGCATGGGCGGCGGTATCCAGGTCGCGGATCTCGCCGATCATGATGATGTCGGGGTCCTGCCGCAGAATATTCCTGAGAATCGTTGAGAAGGTCACATCGATCAGCGGCTGCACCGCGATCTGGTTGAACTCCTCGTGGACCATCTCCACCGGGTCTTCCACCGTGACCACGTTCTTTTCGGGGGTCGCGATCTTTTTGAGGGTCGAGTAGAGGGTCGTAGACTTGCCGCTCCCCGTAGGCCCGGTGACCAGCACGATCCCGTGGGGAGAGGAGATAAAGGAATTATAGACGATCCGGTCCCGCCGGGAAAAACCAAGCTGGCTGATATCCTGAAAGATCACATCGGGATCCAGGATTCTCAAAACCGCCTTCTCGCCAAAGGAGACGGGGACCGTCGAGACCCGGATCTCAATGCTCTTGCCGTCGGCCATCCCAAGTTTGATCCTGCCGTCCTGCGGCCGCCGCTTTTCGGTAATATCCATGCGGGCCAGGAATTTGATCCGGGAAGAGATGGCCGAATGCACCGCCTTGGGCAGCTTATAGATGGTATGCAGGGAGCCGTCAATCCGGAACCTGACCATGCAGACATCCCGCTTCGGTTCGATATGGATATCGCTGGCCCGCTGAGCCAGGGCATAGTTGAAGATATGGTTGACCGCATTCTTGATATGCTGGTCCGAGGAAGTGATCTCCTTGGCGGAGGATATCTTGACATATCTCTCCAGGTTGCCGATATCAACCGATCCATCCGCACCGGGCAGGCCGAACTGATCTTCGGCGGCGCTGATTGATTTTTGAAAACCGAAGAACTCGACAATGATCTTCTGGATATCGGCCTTGGTGGCGATGGAGGGCCTGACCTGGATCTGGTTGGCCTGCTCGATATCGTCCAATACCGCCTGGCAATCCGGATGATAGACCGCCACCTCCAGCATCCCGTTGGATATGGCAAAGGGAAGTATCATCTGCCGGATGGCGAAATTCCGGGGAATGGTCTTGGTGACAACCTCCATGTCCAGATCAAGAGGATCCAGTTTTTTGAAAGGCAGATCATGCTCGTCGGCCACCGCCCGCATTATCATCTCTTCGTCTAAAAACCGCTGTTTCCTGCCGCCGGCTTCAAGCCGCAGGGATACGATAATATCGATTAAATCCGGGTAGTTTTTGTCGACCTGGCTTTTTCCGGCCGCGTGCTTGAGGAGCTTTTGGCGCTGTTTTCCCTTCTCCAGTATGATGAACTGCCGCTGGTCGGAGGTAAGTATACGCCTGCCGACAAGCAGGTCCAGCAAGGCATCCGTGTACAAAAATCGCATCTATTCACCGTATTCCTGAAGATATTGAGTAAAGATTGCCTTACCCGCCATTGTTCACCGGCTGATTCTTTTCTCCGTCTCTCGCCTGATCCATATTTTCCGTTGCCGGTCCTTGCGTGGCCTGCCTGTAGGTCTGACTGGTGAACCTTGCGATCTGACTCAAATAATACGGCCGCTCGCCCGGGTCGGCAAAGGCTGCCTGCTTTTCGGTATTGACCGCCTCCTCCACAAAACCGTTGGCCCAATAGGCGGTTGCCAGCGTGTCGAGGACAAAGCCTTTGGGCTGGATTATCGCGGCGGATCGCGCCAGGGTCAGAGCCCGCATGGGATCGCGCAGGCCGAGATCCTCGGACGTCAGATACAGCCATGCAAGATTGTTCAGGATTTCGGGGTTCGCCGGCTCCAGGGTCAAGGCCCTTCCATAAGCGGCAATGGCCTGGGTCTCCATTTTTTTCTTGGCCAGCATATCACCGGCCAACCGGAACCAGAGGGCCTTGTCCGGTTCTGTTTTCGTCTTCTGCAGAATCATCGCCTCGGTATACATTTCCTGATACTTCTGTGAAAATTGATCCACCGGCAACTGTCTGACCAGCAAAATTCCGAGAGCACAGGCCACGACATACCCGATCAGGCTCAGCCGCACCTTACGGTTATGCCGTTGGATCCAGGAGGGATCTTTTTCGCATTTCTCCAGGTAGGCAACCCGTTCACCGATACCGAAATGATGCCAGCTCGGTTCATCCCGGATATCGCCGCTGATGGTGGCGATCTTTTCGAAGGCTGAGATCAGGGCCTGGCTGTTGCCGATGATCGGAAAGACCGCAAGGTCTGCCTGTCGTTCAAAATTACGCAAAAAGTATCCGAAAAGATAGCGAAAATAGAGAATCATCAAGACCAGGACCGGCCCTCCACCGAAGATGCTGAGCAGGGTTTCAGGGGTCACCCTGCCTGAGGAGATAAGGGTATAGAAGAAATTCCGTGACAGAAAAAAGGAGAGTATCGGTTCGGACAGGTAGCCTGCAAAAATGCTGAACCCGGCAATAAGAAAAAAGTAGAGCAGCAGGTGCATCTTCTTCACATGGCCGATCTCGTGGGCCATGACCGCTTCAAGTTCCTCAAGGGTCATGGACTCGATCAGCGCCGGGGTAATCAGGATATAGCGAAGCCCGGGCACGATTCCCATCACCCCCGCCGTCAGAACCCTCCCCTCGAACAACGGCCACAGATAGATCCCGGCGGAAAAATGCTGTTTCTCACAGAAGGCGACAAGCCGCCTGCGCAATGCACCGTCCGGCAGGGTTTTGCACCCCCAGAGCAGCCTGACCAGAGGCGGGAAAAAAAGCAGGATAAAAAAGAGAAACAGTCCGAAAAAGACCAGATCACCCCATTCCGAACTGAGCAGATCCTTCACCGCCGACCATGGCAGAAAGGCTACCATGTCGGAGAGCAGAGAAAGCACAATCCAGGGCAGCACGATGGGCAGATTTGCCCTGATATTTGAGACAAGAAACCCGGCCGGGGAATATTGCCTGCCAAAAACCTGCTGATAGCTTTTCCTGGCGGCTCGCCACATAAGCATAAAGAAAAGAAGAAAGAGCCCGAGACCGGCGATGCTTACAAGGGCCGGGACCTTGCCGTTTACCGACAACCAGGACATATGGTATTTGGCGTCACAGAGAAAAAGAACCGCTGCAAAAAACGTAACTGCCAGAAATGAGAGCTTTTTTTCCGTACTGAAATACCCGGCTGACAGCAAGGCCGTCCTTTTGCCGAAGAGTGAGCGCGCTATTTGGTCATAGACGACAACCAGCAGCAGAAAGAGAGACAACGACAGCCCGCCTGACAGCAGGGGTGTCTGCGGCACCCTGTCCATACTGAAGAGAAAAATCGCCGTCAGAAAAAAGAGTAGATTTGTATAAATCAATGCGGTCCCAGCATAATAAAATATTCTTAGGTGGAAATCTGTCGCACGGCGGAATCTCCACGTCCTTCTCCTAGCATCATAAGTATCTTCATCGGATAATGCCCATGTTTTCTTTCCGGATCCGCTCAGAAATTAAAAATTCGTCGTCCCTTTCGATCTCACGGGTTTTGCATTTTTCAATTTTAATCATTGACATTTTTTCTGGTCCTTTTATTATAGTATGTTTCATCGGATGGAAGGGGCGTATAGCTCAGTTGGTAGAGCCACCGGCTCATAACCGGTCGGTCGTAGGTTCGACTCCTACTGCGCCCACCAAAAATTACAGAATCTGATCCTTTGGCAACAGGTTCCTTGAAGACCTTATCTCTATCAACACATAGGGGGGCACTACCATGCCCCTTCTGCTTCTCTGCTGTTTCGGCCAAGGATTTCCGGCCCGGACGGAGTGAAACAAAAAGGTACCTCCCCTGGGGATGTACCTTTTTTTTATTGTCTTTTTGCTTGGTTCCATCGGAAAACCCGAAATGACACCCCGGATTAAAAATATTCTCAGCACCCTCGATCATATCGCACCCTTCAGACTTGCCGAACCCTGGGATAATTGTGGACTGCTGGTCGGAAATCCCGAGCTGGACGTCACCGGCGTTCTGGTCGCCCTTGACCCGACCAGCAGGGTACTGGACGAGGCAATCACCCTGGGTGCCAACACGATTGTAACGCATCATCCCCTGATCTTTCATCCTCTGTCCGCGATCAATACCGCAACGCCCACCGGACGCTTCCTGGAAAAGGCCTTGACCCATGGAATTGCCGTTATCGCCTGTCATACCAACCTCGACAGCGCCCGCCAGGGGGTCAACGATATCCTGGCGGAGGCCCTCGGACTCATCGAGGTGGAGCCCCTCAGGGCATCGGCTGACGGCACCCTTCCCGGCACGGGGCTGGGCAGGATCGGAAATCTTCAGGAGGGCCTGAGCCCGGATCAATTTATGGAGCGGGTCTTCCGCATCCTTGCTGTGCCCGCCGTGCAGATAGCCGGCCTGTTGCCTGATCGCATCGCCAGGGTCGCCCTCTGCGGCGGCAGCGGCTCCGACTTTGCCGAATCGGCACTTGCAGGGGGAGCCGATGTCTACCTCTCCGCCGAGATAAAACACAGTACCGCCAGGTGGGCCATGGAATGCGGATTCTGCATCATAGACGGCACCCATTACGCGACCGAGCAACCTGTCGTCAGTAACCTGGTCGCCCGACTCCGGCTTGCGGCCGAGGCCCGGACGTGGGATATCCGGATCCGGCAGACGCAGACGGAGTCGCACCCTTTTGTTATTCATAATGAATATTTATATAGAAAACACCCCAACCACCTCAAAACAGGAGAACAACCTTGAACGAACATATAGAACAGCTCGTTTCGCTGCAGATGATTGATCTGGAAATTGACAAGATCGACAATGAGATAAAGCAGGAACAGATCGCTCTTGACAAGCGGATTTCCACGCTTGCCGAAAGGGAGGCCCATATCACCGAAGTCCAGGCAAGGATCGCCCAGCTGGAGAAGGACAGGCGGACCCTGGATGACGAGATGGGTGACAAGATTGCCCATGTCCGGGACCGGCAGTCCAAGATGATGCAGGTGCAGACGGGCAGAGAGCAGACGGCCCTCTTGAAGGAGATCGAGGATGCCAAGAAAAACGCCAAGGAGAACGAAGAGAAGGTCATGGAACTTATGGCGGAAATCGAAAGACTGACCGCCGAAGTGGACGCGGAAAAAGCCCTTCTCAAGGGCGAGAAAGAGCTGGTCTCCGAGGAAACCCAAAAGGTTCGTGATACCATAGAAAACATCAACAAGGGAAAAAAGACCAAAGGCAGCAAACGGCAGAAGCAAGTCAAGGAGATCCAGGAAAGTCTGCTCCGGAAATACGACACCCTCCGCGAGCGCCGCAAAGGTCTGGCCGTCGTCAACGTCGTCCAGGGAGTCTGCCAGGGCTGTTTCATGAACATCCCGCCCCAGCAGTTCAACCAGCTGTTGAAGGGTGACAAGATCCTCGACTGCCCGACCTGTCAGCGCATTCTGTATTATCAGCCGGAGGCAGAAACGGAACAGGTTTGAAAAATCCTGCTCTTTTTTCTTTCATCTTTGAGAATTTCCAACTACACTCAGTCCGGGAGCGGGTGCATGATCGCTCCGGCCATGAGCCGGAGAGGAAAGTCCGAACTCCGCAGGGCAGGATGGTTCGTAACGCGAACTCCGGGTGACCGGGGGAAAGTGCAACAGAAAGCAGACCGCCCGATGTACTTCGGGTAAGGGTGAAATGGCGAGGTAAGAGCTCACCGCGTCCATGGCGACATGGATGGCACGGCAAACCCCATTCGGAGCAAGACCAAATAGGGAAGCGATAAGGGCGGCCCGTCCGATGCTTCCGGGTAGGTTGCAGGAGATGCCGGGTGATCGGCATCCTAGTGAAATGATCATGACCCATAACAGGGAACAGAATTCGGCTTATAGCCCGCTCCTTTTTTCTCACCCAGGAGAGACAGACG
>JAJYAX010000053.1 GCA_021779275.1 Deltaproteobacteria bacterium
TTTCGGGACGCCGAACGGACAGGCGGCAATGCACTCCTTACAGCCTATGCACTTATCGACACGCAGACTAACGCTGCCGAACCGGGTATGATAGAGCGCCTCGGTGGGACACACCTTGATGCAGCCCGCATCGGTGCAATGCATGCAGCCGTCCTTCCTGAACAGCCATTTCAATGCGCCTTTGCTATCGACATGCTCCTGAAAACGGATCAGGGTCCAGGTATTCCACTGCAGGTCCGGCGGATTCTGGTAACTGCCGAAATTACGGGTCTTGGAGGCAGGCAGTTCGTTCCACTGCTTGCAGGCGACCTGACAGCCGCGGCAGGCGGTACATCGTGATATATCAATCAACTTAACGAGTTCTTGCTTCATATCTTCTTACCCCCTTACGCCTTGGTGACATTGACCATGAGGCACTTATACTCAGGACAGAAAGTATTAGGGCAGCCCACGGCAATTGTCAGGAGATTGGTCGCATCATTATCGGTTTTCTCCGGGTTGAACCAGCCGTAGTTGCAGGGCAGACCCACCTGGTGAACGACCTTTCCTTCCACGGTAAACGGCGTCATGCGTTTGGTAACCATGGCCACGCATTTCACTTCGCCCCGGATTGAGGAAACCTTGACCTTCTCACCATTCTTGATGCCGAGACTGCCAGCCAGTTTCTCGCTGATTTCGATATAGGCCTCAGGCATTGCCTCAAGCAACCAGGGCTGCCAGCGGGTAAAACCGGAGCACCAATGCTCGGTAGCCGAGTAGGTCGTACAGACATAGGGGAACTTCGCATCGGCATTGGCCACCTTATCAAGATCACTCTTGAAAACAGTCATGGCCGGATTGGTCAGCTGGGCGGACATCGGGTTTTTGGCCAAGGGTCCTTCCAGAGGTTCATAATGTTCCGCAAAGGGTCCTTCGACCATACCCGGCCCGAAAAGGGCGCCGACGCCATCCACCTTCATGATAAAGGGATACTTGCCCTTCTCTTTATCCGCCATCGGCGGCGCGGGGCCATCAGGGACATCGCCGACCCATTTGTCGCCGACCCACTCCAGGAGCTTCATCTTGGGGTTGTAGGGTTTGCCGTTCAGATCGCAGGAGGCGCGGTTGTAGATAATGCGCCGGTTAACCGGCCAGGCATAGGCCCATTCAGCGAACAAACCAAGGCCGGTGGGATCTTCCTTGCCGCGCTTCGCCATCTTGTTGAGCCCCTTCTGATCGAAACTGCCGGCCATGATCCAGTTGCCGCATGCCGTCGAGCCATCCGCCATCAACTTAACGAAGGTAGGCACGCATTCGCCCTTCTTGTTGACCTCCGGGGGAGTCTTGCCGGTCGGATCCTCGATTGTTACATCCTTCACGTAGTGACCGTTGATCTGCTGAGCTACTTTCAGGACATTAAACCTGCCGAATGCATCTTTATAATCCCATTTGAGATTAAGGACCTGTTCAGGATAGGCACCCCCTTCCTTCTGATAGAGTTCACGCACCGCATCCATGATCTTCATGGAGATATCGCCATCGGAAAGGGCGTCACCGGGTGGATTGGCGGCCTTGTACCGCCATTGCACCCAGCGGCCGGAGTTGCTCTGACTGCCTTCTTTTTCCATGCTGGCGGCAGCGGGCAGCAGGAAGACCTCGGTTTCAATTGACTTCGGATCGACGCCGGGTCCCTTCCAGAAGGAGGCGGTCTCGTTGTCGAAGATATTGACATTAACCAGCCACTGCAGTTTCTGCAGGCCTTTCCTGACCTTGGTTGAATTGGGCGAACTGACCGCAATGTTGGAGCCGTAGGCGAAGAAGCCCTTCATCTTACCGGCATACATCTGGTCGGTGGCATGCATGATGGAATAATGCTTGCCGTCGTCTATCTTCGGCAGCCAGGAGTAGCCGAATTCATTTTCCGGCGTCGCCTTGTCACCCCACATGGCCTTCAGGAAACTGACCGAGTATTTCGGGTAGTTCTGGTACCAGTTCACCGACTGGGGGTCGGTGGACTTGGGGGTGTGCTTCTCATTATACTTGGCCAGGGTCTGGATGGAACCGGAGGGCATCTTCAGATATCCCGGCAGGATATTATATAAAATGGCGTGGTCGGTGGACCCTTGCACATTGGGCTCGCCGCGCAGGGCATTGATGCCGCCGCCGCAGATCCCCATATTGCCCAGGAGCAGCTGGATGATGGACATGGCCCGGATATTCTGGCTGCCGACGGTATGATGGGTCCAGCCCAGCGCGTAGCATTCGGTACCGGCCTTGTCTTTGGCGCCGGTAGCGCCGTACGCGTTATAGACCTTGAGCAGGTTCTCCTTGGAAACCCCGGTGATCGAGGAGACCTTGTCCAGGGTATACCGGTCATAATGCCTCTTCAAGACCTGGTACACACAGTTGGGGTCCTGGAGGGTATAGTCACGGACGGGAATACCTTTTTCGTCTTTCTTCGTGGTCCAGGTATCCTTGCTGTAGCTTCGTTTCTCGGCATTATAACCGGAAAAAAGCCCATCACTGAAGATAAAATCGGGATTAACTATCTGTGAGGCATTGGTGTAATACTGGACATACTCTTCCTGGATCATGTTGTTGTCGATGATATGCTTGATCATGCCGCCCAGGAAGGCGATATCGGTCCCGGAACGCAGCGGCACATGGTAATCGCAACGGGCGGAAGTCCGGGTAAAACGTGGATCGACATGGATGATCTTGGCGCCCCTATCCTTCGCGCGCAGGATCCACTTGAAGGCGATGGGGTGATTTTCGGCGGCATTGCTGCCCATGATAAGGATACAGTCACTGTTCTTCAGGTCAATATAGTGGTTCGTCATCGAACCCCGGCCAAACGACTCTCCCAGAGCCGCTACGGATGGACTGTGTCAGACCCTGGCCTGATGATCGATATAGACGAGCCCCATGGCCCGGCAGGCGACGGAGAGCGTCCAGCACTCCTCGTTGCCGATATTGGACGAGCCGTAATGACCGATGGTCTCCACCCGGTTGACCAGCTCGTTCTTGGCGTTGTGCGTCTGGAAATCCTTGTCGCGGGTATCCTTGACCAGGCGGGCGATCCTTTTCAGGGACCAGTCCCAGTCCTTCTCCTCCCACTTATCGCTCTTCGGCGCCCGGTAGAGGACTTTGCGCAGGCGATGCTCGTTGGCCTCGGTCAGGCCGAAAAGGCCAGCGCCTTTGGCGCAAAGCGAGCCTTCATTGATCGGATGATCAGGGTCGCCCTCGATATTAAATATCTTGCCGGTCAGCTTGTCGACGCTGCAGATCAACCCGCAACCGACGGAACAGTAGCAGCAGATCGTGGTTGATTGCCTGGCCGTTCGAATCCGGTCCGTCTTGTTAAGCTCTGCGGCATGCGCCTTCAGAGCGGTCAGATCCAGCCCGAGCGAGGACAGGGCTACACCCGATCCAATGGCCCCGGACATGGACAGAAATCTCCTCCTGCTGATTTTCATACGCTCTCCTTGTTTATGTGTTTGTTCAACGATCCATGGATCAACAGCATGACGGTTTCGCCAATCCTTGCTGAGTTACTGAGCCTGCTCTCCCCTTCCGACAAATTAACTAAAAGGATTGTCTTGGAAAAAAACAGCTCGATGAATCTCCTCTTCCATAGAAACAGAGACGGATAGCACGTAATTTTTTTTGAAGAATACATTTCCTTGAATAAACTTACAACAACTTATTCCCGCATGTTCCCTTTTTTATTCAATTTTATTGTAGGTGAATCCACTACAGACACGTAAGGAAATCCTCTACAGGATTCACGGGGAGATATTTTCTGAAATACAATAAAGAAACACAAGGGTCTTTTCCATAAACGGGGTACATGGTATAGAGAGTTTTTGGAGCTTACTACATAACCGCAATAAACGGAACTTTTTTTCAGTATCCCTTGCAGGGGTTAAAGCCTGCGGATGATCTTTCCAAGGGATTAAACGAAACGGCCGCGGAAATACGGCAAACAGCGCCTGTAGTTGTCTGGAGACATCCGGAAAGAGAGGGCATGCCATTGACAGGATTGTGTAACCGCTTGACAGACCATTTAAGAAAAATATTCCGGTGCTGCTGCCCCTTGCTCTGCTTGATCTTTATGACCACGGCATCAACGGGAAAAGCCGACGGGCGACAGCCGATTGTTCTTGGCCAGTCCTGCGCACTGAGCGGACCTGCGGAAAACCTTGGCCTGGAGATGCGGGCAGGCCTTCTGGCCGCATTTTCAAAGATCAACAGTGAAGGTGGTGTGAACGGCCGGGATATCGTTCTTATCAGTCGGGATGACGGCTACGAGCCTGACCGGGCGATACGGAACACGCGGAATCTGATCCAGGAGGAGAACGTCTTCATGTTGATAGGCGAGGTCGGAACTCCCACCTCGGAGGCCGTCGTCCCGCTGGTCGAAGAGTGGAAGGTTCCTTTTTTTGCGCCGTTCACCGGGGCTGAATTGCTCCGGGTCCCCTTTCGTAAATATGTAATCAATGTCCGCGCCAGCTATTTTCAGGAAATGGAACGGCTCGCTTCGTATCTTATCCACGTAAAAAAGATCAAAAGGATCGCCTGTTTTTACCAGAACGACAGCTATGGTTTCTCAGGCTTGAAAGGAATAGAAATCGCTTTGGAAAAGCGGGGAATGAAACTCGTATCCAAAGGAAGCTACGAGAGAAATACGGTGGCCGTAATGGGGGCGTTGCGCGACATTAACCGGGCGGCCCCGGAGGCGGTGGTCCTTGTCGGGGCCTATTCCGCCTGTGCCGAGTTTATCAAGCTGAGCAAAAGCAAGGTAAAAAAGAAGCAGATCTACTGCAATATTTCTTTTGTCGGAACCACGAGTCTGCAGAAGGCCCTGGCTGGGCATGGACGGGATGTGATTGTCTCTCAGGTCGTCCCCTATCCCGAGGATACGGAAATACCGCTTGTCAAAGAATATGTGGGAGCAATGAGCAAATATCAACATGATTACCCCATAAGCTTCATATCTCTTGAAGGATATATCGCCGGGAAACTCTTTTATCAGATAGCCATGTCGGTTCCGGGTGAGCTGACACGGGAGAATTTTATTTCTTCCATGGAAAAGACCGGCCGATTTGACCTCGGTGGACTTGTCCTGCAGTTTGGGCCTGGTGACCATCAGGGGCTGGAAACGATCTATCTGACCGAGATCAGCCCGGCTCTCCAGAAAATTCAGGATTGAAACTCTGCCGGCGGACAGACCTCCGAGTGAATGAACAGTGAGACTGCGCAAACTATCCCTTTCGTCAGCCCCCTTTTATACCTCTATCACGGTGATCCTCTCGCTGATCCTCTTCATCGGGGCGTTCTGGTTGTATAACGAATATCGAGCTTACCGGGAAAGTATTGAAAATATCCGGGAGAATCATGAGAGCCGATATAAGGGCAGGCTCCAGGAGGAATTGGGAAATGTGGTCGATTTAATAGAATATAAACGGTCACAGTCCGATATGATTATCGAAAACGAAATACGGCAGAAGGTCCAGACTGCCTATACCATCGCATCGCATATATACAGTCTGTATAAGGATGAAAAAAGTGTCGCGGAACTGAGGGCCATGGTGGTGGAGATCCTGCGGCCGATCCGCTGGAATAACGGCCGTGGGTATTACTTCACGGGCAGGGTCAGTGACGGGGTTATCGATCTTTTTGCCGATGATCCCTCCTTTGAAGGGAAAAAAAGCCTTCCCTCTGAGGATGTGGCGGGGAAGGATGTGATTGAAGAATTTATCCGCATCGTCCGGGAAAAGGAAGCCGGTATCTACCGGTACAACTGGTCGAAGCATCATGGCAGGAGTTATCCAAAAATATCATTTGTAAAGTATTTCAAGCCCTTCGATTGGTACATCGGGGCCGGGATGTACATTGATGACATGGAAGAGATGATCCAGAATGATGTCCTGGCCAGGGTTCAGAAAATGCAGTTCGGCATGGACGGAGAGGTCTTCTGCTTCCGTTATGACGGGACAATCATCGTTAACAGTGATGAACGGCGTATCGGCAGTTCCATCAGGGATCTGGTCAGCAACACCGGAAAGCAGTACGGACAGGAGCTGCTGCATACCGGTCTTGAAACAGCTGCAGGTGATTTCGTCAGCTATACGGAGCAGAAAGTGCCGGCAGGCAGGATCTCACAGAGGCTCAGCTATGTGAAGGCCTACAGCGACTGGCGATGGATCTTCGTAACGAGCATGAATATGAACGAAATGGAAAAGGCTATCGAACATGAAACGGAGATTTACAAGACGATAGCCTTCAAGAATATTTTTCTTTTTATCGTCCTCTGCAGTTTTGCCGTCACCCTCCTCCTTGTTGCCGCCTATTCATACTCATTGAAGATCAGGCATGAGATCAGTCTGTTTACTGATTTCTTCAGAAAGGCTGCCGATTCAAAGGTGAAAATCAATGATCGAGACCTGCTCTTCAGTGAATTTGAAGAGCTTGCCCTTCTGGCAAACCGGATGGTCGAGGACAGAATCCGCAAGGATCTCCTGCTGCATAGAGACGAGTTGAGACTGGACACCCTGCTGCAGCTTGGCAAAATGGAGGGGCATTCGAGCAAGGATATCTATGATTTCACCCTGAAGAGAATCGTACAGATCACCCGGAGTGCGGAAGGGTATCTGGCTCTGGTCAACGATGCCCAGTCTCAGGTGACAATCTGCTCCCATATCCAGGCCGAAGAACCTGATGCGGATCGTCACGAAGAAAAGAGAGTTCTGCCGCAGCCCTTGGAAAAGGGAGGTTTTCCAGGAGCTGCCGCCCTGCGGAAAGAACCTCACATCTGCAATGATTTTCAGACGACGGAAAATTCCCTGAGCTATCCGTATTCCATGGAGGTCAAGCGGCATCTGGATGTGCCGATTATCGATGCCGGGAAGGCGGTCATCGTCGCCGGTGTCTGCAACAACCGGAATGACTATGATACTTCCGACATCAGACAGATGCGGATGGTCCTGGAGGGAATGTGGCTGCATGTCCTGAAGATCAGCTCGGAAAAGGAAATGGCGCGACTTGAGCGTCAGGTCATTGCCGTGAGCCAGCAAGAGCGAAGCCAGATCGGCCGGGATCTGCATGACGATCTGGGCTCCCACCTGAGCGGCGTCGAGATGCTCAGCAAGGTGCTGCAGAAAAAGCTGGAAGCCGAAGCCCCGGACAAGGCGCAGCAATTAGGTGTCATCAGGAAGCTGATCCGGGAGGCCATTGAAAAGACCCGCAGTCTTTCCCAGGGACTGTATCCCGTTCATCTCATTGAGCATGGCCTTGAGGCCTCCATTGAGACGCTGGCTGTAGAAATCGAAAATCTCTTTCACATACGATGCACCCTGTCGTTTGACAACAGAATTGCACTGGTGGATAATAACATTGCCACCCATATCTATTTCATCATCCGGGAGGCGGTCTTCAATGCGGCACGGCACGGGAAACCCAGCCGGATCGACATCGTCTTCCGGGAAATCGACCATCGTCTGGACGTACAAATCGCCGACGACGGCTGTGGTGTCGATGAAATGTTCAGTAAAAGGAAAGGAATGGGATTCCATACCATGAAATACCGGGCAAAGGCGATCAGCGCATCCCTTGACATCCGGAGAGGAGACAACGGAGGCACCCTTGTGGTCCTTTCCGGAGAGGTTCTTAAATAATGACAAAAATACTGATAGTGGACGACCATCCTATCTTCAGAATGGGGATGACGGAATTGCTCAATCAAGAGGAGGGTTTTACCGTCTGTGCGGCGGCCGAGGATATCCGTTCAGCCAGGAAGGTGCTGATGGAAGAAAAGCCCGACCTGGCGGTGGTCGATATCTCTCTTGCGGCCGACAACGGACTGGATCTGGTCAAAGAGATTGCCGCTGGCGACCGGAATATTCCCGTGCTGGTTTTATCAATGCATGACGAGTCAGTCTGGGCGGAACGGGCGATCCGCGCCGGGGCGCGCGGCTATGTGATGAAGAAAGAGGCATCCGAATCAATTGTGGCGGCCATCAAAAACATCTTGAACGGAAAAATTCATATCAGCGAAACCATGACCACCCACCTGCTGGATAAGTTTCAGATCAACCCGGAATTCCAGAACGCGCCGACGGAAAATGCGCTGACAGATCGAGAGCTTGAGGTATACCGACAGATCGGGGCCGGATTATCGACAGGGGAGATTGCAGCGAATATGCGCCTCAGTGTTAAAACTATCGGCACCTACCGGGACCGGATCAAGCAGAAACTCTGCCTCAAAAGCGGGGCGGAACTGACCCGTTGCGAAGTCCTCTGG
>JAJYAX010000054.1 GCA_021779275.1 Deltaproteobacteria bacterium
CGTAGGCCATATCGGTTACCGACCGGATGTTCTTGGCCAGCAGCTGATCGGCAAGCGGTTCCTCAACGCCGGTCAGATTCAACAGTGATTGATAGCCGGGATCTTCCAGGTTGGCATAGCGCTGTTCGCTCTTGACATCGATACGCCACCCTAGCAATTTTGAGGCCAGACGGACATTCTGTCCCTGTCTGCCGATGGCAAGCGAGAGCTGATCATTGGGCACAACCACCAAAAGCGACCTATTCTCTTCATCCACCCGCACCATGCTCACATGGGCCGGAGCCAGCGCATTATAGACATATTTTGCCGGATCGGGACTCCAGGTAACGATATCGATACGTTCTCCCTGCAGTTCCTGCACCACGTTCTGCACCCGGGAACCCTTCATACCCACGCAGGCTCCGACAGGATCCACATCGGATTCGGTCGAACTGACGGCAATCTTGGCCCGGAATCCGGGCTCACGGCTGACGCCCATGATCTTGACGATCCCTTCGGAGATCTCCGGGACCTCCAACTGGAACAACTTGGCCAGAAATTCATCGCAGGTCCTGGAGAGCATCAGCTGGGAATCCCTGCTGGTTTGCCTGACCTCCATCAGATAGGCCCTGATCCTGTCACCCTGCTTGAACGAACGTTTGGGTATCTGCTGATCCTTGGGAAGAATGGCGTCCGTACGGCCAAGGTTGATGATCATATTGCCCCGCTCAAAGCGCTGGACGATCCCACTGACCACCTCACCCAGCCGGTCCTTGAACATATCGAAGATGACATCCCGCTCAGCATCCTTCATCTTATGGATGATGACCTGTTTGGCGGACTGGGCGGCAATCCGGCCGAGATCCGCGATGTTCTCCATCTTTTCGCCAAGCTCATCGCCAAGCCGGACCTCGGGGTCGAGAACTATGGCCTCGGCAAAGGAAATCTCGGTCTGCTCATCTTCAGCCTCTTCTACGACGCTGCGAAACTGAAAGACCTCAACCTCGCCGTATTCTTCATTATAGTGGACCTCAATCTCGCGCCGGCTTCCAAGTTTCTTCCTGGCGGCTGACTGAACGGCCTCTTCAATGGCCTCGATCAGCAGTCTCTTATCAAACCCACGATCCCTGCTGATCTGGTCAATTATGCGTTTCAGATCTGATAACATTGTCTTACCCCACCTTTATTACTCCGAACCGCACCCGAAATCCGCAATTCGGAGAACAGTCGTCTAGTCCTTGGCCTCTTCAGTATGATTCTCAAATCGACAATCTGGCCTTATTTACCGCATCATATGAAAACGTGAGCGGATCTCCATTTTCCAGGATCATTTCGATCATATCGTCGTGAACCTGATGAATATTTCCGATAAAAACACGTTGCCCAGCCACCGGTTCATGGAGTTTAACCCAGGCCTTCTTTCCGCAAAACCGTTTAAAGTCCCTGATATCACGCAGGGGCCGTTCAAGACCCGGTGACGAAACCTCAAGGTGATAGGGCTGTTCAATCAGATCCTCAACATCAAGGTAATCACTGACCTCTCTGCTCACCATTGAGCAATGCTCAAGGGTCACACCGCCCTCCTGATCAATAAAGAGACGCAGCACCCAGCCATGCTCCTCCCTGCGAAAGTGGACATCCACCAGCTCCAGTCCCATGGAAGGCAAGAGCCCTTCAGCAAGAGCCCTGACTTTTTCGACAATCAGCTCACTCATCCCCGCGCTCCCGATCAGACATTAACGAAGACCAGTTTTCTTTTTTTCTTTCTTAGGCAGCTTCAACACCATCCTTCCCTGGCAGCCCACCTCCGGATCAGCCAGGCGCCATGGCGAACAGACATAAAAAAAGCGGGCACAGCCCACTTTCTTAAGCCTACCCGCACAAAAAAAGATACAGAAGGTATACCGGAGAGTACGTATTCACAAACAGGAACTGTCCGGAAAACCATCCGATCGGATCCGGATGGAGCGGGCAACGAGGTTCGAACTCGCGACTTCAAGCTTGGGAAGCTTGCACTCTACCAACTGAGCTATGCCCGCTCATAATAACCCAGTAGAACTGGATCACCTAAACATAGAAGCACACGTTTGTCAAGAACGAAGCGTGCAATTTCCAGCGACTCGTTCTCGTTCCGTTCGAAAATTTTCAAGGCGGCCACGCCCTGACTTTGTTTTTAGACGCAAGAATAATCGAAAAACTTGACAGAAACCGGCAACTATCTGTATCTCTAATGGGAAAAAAGCAAATATATTTCAATATACCATGAATTCCGACCTTATTGCACCCGGGATTGTTTGGCAAACAGTAACAATACGGTTGACAAACCGGAAACAGGCCTATACAACAACGGGCAATTTTCAGCCTTTCACAAACAAACGATCAGGAATTATGGGATTCAGTCGCACCTATGAGTGATAAAATATTAATCATTGCCGAGAAACCGAGCGTTGCCGCCGACCTGGTCAAGGCCCTTCCCGGTACCTTCAAAAAGGATAAAACCCATTACGAGGGGGATACCTACATTGTCTCTTATGCCGTAGGGCACCTTGTATCCATTTGTTATCCCGAAGAGATCGACCAGAAGTACCAGAAATGGGATCTGGAGAGCCTTCCCATACTGCCGGAGACATTTCCCCTTAAAGGTCTTGACGGGACAAAGACCCAGCTCAATGCCCTGGAAAGGCTCATCCGCCGGCAGGATGTCAAGGAAATCATCAACGCCTGTGATGCCGGCCGGGAAGGGGAACTGATCTTTAAGTATATCATCAAATATGTCTGGAACCAGTCGGTTGCCAAAAAAACCTTCCGGAGACTCTGGCTGCAATCGATGACCACGGAGGCAATAAAGACCGGTTTTAACAGTCTGCGCAAAGATTCCGAGATGACGGCCCTGGAGGATACCGCGCTCTGCCGTTCCGAATCGGACTGGCTGATCGGCATCAACGCCACCAGAGCGCTCACCGGGTTCAATTCCCGGCGGGGCGGCTTTTTTCTCACCCCCTGCGGACGGGTCCAGACCCCGACACTGTCCCTGCTGGTCAAGCGGGAAAGAGTCCGTCTGGGTTTTTCTCCCCGTCCTTATTCTACACTCCTGGCGACCTTCTCTTATATGGGGGGGGCTTACGCCGGGAAATGGATTGATCCTGCCTTCGCCAAAGACCAGAACACGCCCGACGGCAAGGAAGACCGGATATGGGATCCCGTCCAGGCTGACCGGATCGTGGGTCAATGTACGGGGAAACCGGCCGAGGTGGTGGATTCGAATAAAAAATCGAGCCAGCGCGCACCGCAGCTCTTCGACCTGACCTCCCTGCAACGGGAGGCAAACTCCCGTTTCGGTTTTTCGGCGAAAAACACCCTGGGGATTGCCCAGGCCCTCTACGAACGGCATAAGGTCCTGACCTATCCCCGGACTGACAGCCGCCATCTGCCGGAAGATTACGTTGATACCGTCCAAAACACCCTGCAGTCCCAGACGGAGTGGGAGTTCGGCCGTTTTGCCAGGATCGCGCTCGACGGGCAGTACGTCCGCCCCGACAAGCGGATTTTCAATAACACCAAGATTTCCGACCACCATGCCATCATCCCGACAACTAAGCTCCCGGGCGCCCTCTCCGAACCCGAGATGAAGATCTACCAGATGGTGGTCCAGCGTTTTCTGGCCGTCTTTTTCCCTCCGGCCCTGTTTTTTCTGACCAGCCGTCTCTCCACCGTGGCAGGCGAGACCTTTCTGACGGAAGGCAAGATCATGACCGATCCCGGCTGGAAGGTGATCTACGGCAAGGAGGCCAATGATGGTTCCGATACGGTCTTGAACCCCATTCAGGAAGGGACGATTGTGCACTGCCGGGAGATTGAAAAAAAGGACACCGAGACCTCTCCGCCTCCCCGCTTCAATGAGGCGACGCTGCTGTCGGCCATGGAAAATTCCGACAAAATGGTGGAGGACGAAGAGCTGGCCGGCGCGATGAAGGACCGCGGTCTGGGCACCCCCGCCACCCGGGCCGCCATCATCGAAAAGTTGATCAATGAAAAATACGTGGCCCGGGAGGGCCGGGAACTGGCGCCGACCGGCAAGGCCTTTGAACTTCTGGCCCTGCTCGAAGCCATGAAGATTGACGTCCTGGCCTCGCCTGAAATGACAGGGGAATGGGAATATAAGCTCAATCAGATCCTCCGGGGTAAATTTACCCGGGAAAAATTCATGCAGGAAATCAGGGAACTGACCCGGCACATCACCTCCCAGGTCATGAATTTCGAGAAGAACGAGGTCCGGCTGGAGGCCCCGTTCAGTCCGATAGGCGGCATCCGATACTTCGATTCCCCGATGGCCTATATCTCAGAGGATGGAAAAACCAGTATCCGCAAGATCCTGGGCGGCAGGGTCATGAGCACGGAGGAGATCACGTCCCTGGTCAGCGGAGAGACCATCGGGCCATTTAACGACTTCAGATCCAAAAAAGGCAAACCTTTCACGGCCTCGGTCAGAATGAAAGGCGCCAAGGTCGAATTTATTTTTGCCGACTCCATGGATGACCTTGACCTGGATGATATCCGGAAATCCATCCCGCTCGGCCTCTCCCCCATCGACAAGACTCCTGTCTTCGACACCCCCGCCGCCTATATGTCCGAATCGGCCCTGGCCGGTGACGAGACCAAGGGACTGAAGATCAGCAAGACCATCCTTTCGAAGACCATCGCCCCGGAATATATCTCCCAGCTCCTCTCCGAGGGTAAGACGGAACTCATCACCGGCTTTATCTCGAAAAAGAAGCGGCCATTTGACGCCTTCCTTCTTCTGGCAAAAAATGGTAAGATCAGTTTTGACTTCCCTCCCAGAAAGACGCAGAAAAAGTCGCAATAACATTGAACGCCCTGCTCAAACAGGGCCGAGTGGATAATGAAAAAACAAAAACCGAAAAATCAGTCCCAAACCGGACTGGAACTTGCCAAGGCATGCGCCAGGATAGCCCTGGACGCCAAGGCGGAAGATCTGATCATCCTCGATGTACAGGGAATTGTCTCCTTCACCGATTATTTTGTCATTATGAACGGGAGATCGACACGGCACGTGCAGGGACTGGCCGAGGCCATCGAGGGCGAATTCCGGTCTAAGCGGATCAAGGCATCGCATGCCGAAGGACTACAGGAAGGCATGTGGGTTCTGCTGGATTTTGACGATGTGGTCATCCACATCTTCTATTACGATCAAAGGAAATTCTACAATCTGGAAGGTCTCTGGCACGATGCCCGCCGTATCGAATTGGACGGGATCTGAGCCGCGCCTGCCCCGGTCAGCATCTGATTTTCAGCTGTCTTTTCCTTTGATGTCATCCGAATAACCTTCACAATGACAGGCCTATGCAATATCTGAGCACACGAGGCGGAATTTCGCCGATTCCGTTCACCCAGGCGGTGATGATGGGACTTGCCGTCGACGGAGGTCTTCTCCTCCCCCGGACTATTCCCCGGGTCGGCAGCGACACCTTCAATTCCTGGAAGGATCTCTCCTACCAGGAACTCGCCTTTCAGGTGATGTCACGGTTCATAGACGATATTCCCGACAGCGACCTGCGGGAATTGATCGACAGGTCTTATGCGACCTTCCAGGTAAGCGAGGTGACGCCTCTGGTCCATCTTGGCGGCCTGCATATCCTGGAACTCTTTCATGGACCGACCCTGGCCTTCAAGGATATCGCCCTGCAGTTCCTCGGCAATCTCTTTGAGTACCTGCTGGAGAAAAATGACGGGGTGATGAATATCCTCGGAGCCACCTCCGGCGATACCGGCAGTGCGGCCATCTATGGGGTTCGCGGAAAAAAGAGGATCAACATCTTCATCCTCCATCCGCACAAACGGGTTAGCCCCATTCAGGAAAAACAGATGACCACGGTCACCGACGCCAACGTCTTCAATATCGCGATCCGGGGGACCTTTGACGACGGACAGGCCATCGTCAAATCCATCTTCAACGATATCGATTTTAAATCGGCGCAGAGCCTGGGGGCCATCAACTCCATCAACTGGGCCCGGATCCTGGCGCAGGTCGTCTATTACATCTACAGTGGTCTGCATATCATGAAGGACGAAAACGACAGGTCCTTCGACTTTGCCATCCCCACCGGCAACTTCGGCGATATCTTTGCCGGCTATATCGCCAGGCAGATACTCCCGGAGGGGATGATCAGAAACCTGGTGCTGGCCACCAACGCCAATGATATCCTCACCCGCTTTATCAACAAGGGCGACTATTCTTTAGGAGAGGTCGTCGTCACCTCGAGTCCGTCCATGGATATCCAGGCCGCCTCCAACTTTGAACGCTACCTCTTTTACCTGCTGGATAAGGAACCGGAACGGACCAGGGAGGCCATGACCGAGTTCACCAGGAACGGCCGGCTGGACCTGAAGGACTACCAGGATCAGATCCGCCGGGATTTTATCGCCAAAAGCGTCACCGAGGAAGAGGTACTGCAGACCATCGCCGATTTCCATACCGAGCATGACTATATCCTCGATCCCCATACGGCGGTAGGGGTCAACGCCGGTCTGGCCTGCCGGAGACAGAATATCCCCATGGTCTGCCTGGCCACCGCCCATCCCGCCAAATTCGGCGCGGCCGTCGAGGCCGCCATCGGCCGGCAACCGCCGATGCCCGAATCCCTGGCCGGCATCATGGAGAAGACATCCCGCTGCGAACTGATGGACGCGGACAGCAGGCAGATCAAGGCCTATATAAAAGAGCACGCTATTTACAAACAAGAGGAGCCGGCATAATCAGAGCATGGAAGGATATTCGGACAGACATCGTCACAGCGTAGAGGCCTGCGCGGCCTTTCTCCGTGACAGGTTTCCTTTTGTTCCGAAAATCATCCTCCAGCTGGGCACGGGACTCGGCAGTCTGGCTGAAAAAATTGATCCGGCCCTCCTTATCCCCTATGCCGAGATTCCGCACTTCCCGCAGTCAACGGTTGCCAGCCACCAGGGCAACCTGATCGTGGGTCATCTGAACGACCGGCCCGTAGTGGTGCTGCAGGGCAGATTTCATTTTTATGAAGGCTATTCAACAAAGGAAGTCTCTTTTCCGATTCGGGTCCTGTCCCTGCTGGGCGCGCAGACCCTGGTGCTGACCAACGCCGCCGGAGGACTCAACCCCCTGTTCCTGCCCGGCTCAATCATGATCATCAGGGATCACCTGAACTTTCTGGGCGAAAATCCCCTGCGGGGACCCAACGTCGACAGCTGGGGTCCCCGCTTTCCCGACCTCTCGCACCCCTATGATCAGGCCCTGATCAAGATCGCCCTGGACTCCGCCCAGCACTGCGGTCTGAAGAAGGTGATCACGGGGGTCTATGTCTGCATCCCCGGGCCAAGCCTGGAGACAGCGGCCGAGACCCGCTGGCTCAGGGACTGCGGGGCCGATGCGGTGGGGATGTCCTCCATCCCGGAGGTCCTGGTGGCCCTGCATGCGGGGCTTCGGGTGCTGGGACTCTCCGTGGTTTCCAATGTCAATGATCCCGACAATCTTCAGCCGATCCTCCTGGAAGAGATCATCGACACCGCAGCCCTGGCCGCCCCGCAGCTGGAACGTCTGATTGTCGAGATCATCGGCAGAATCGAAAAATGAACCTTAATTTGAAACAGCCTGGAGGCAGCCTTCCGGCTTCTTCCTTTTTTTTAGCCCAAGGCCCTCAATCATGCATCCTCCCGTGCCCCGAATCGACCTCCTTCTGACCGGCCGCTACCTCCTGCCTGCCTCCGCCCAGGCGGGCCTCATGGAAAACGCAGGGATAGCCATAGCAGGCGACACCATCGCCGCCGTCGGACCCACGGATGACCTTGTCCGTCTGTATCCCGGGGCAAAGCGCCTCCACGAACCCCACGGCCTGATCATGCCCGGGCTGATCAATACCCATACCCATGCGCCAATGAGCTGTTTCCGCGGGCTTGCCGACGATCTGCCGCTGATGACCTGGCTTCAGGATCATATCTTCCCCATCGAGGCGAAACTGACCGGCGACATGGTCTACCATTCAACCCTGCTTTCCCTGGCGGAGATGATCAAATCGGGGACGACGAGTTTCTGCGACATGTATCTCTTTGCCGGAGAAGTGGCCAGGGCGACCGAGAAATCCGGCATGCGGGGCTGGATAGGCGAGGTCCTCTACGATTTCCCGTCTCCGTCCTATGGAGAGATGGAAAACGGATTCACCTGTGTCCGGGAGATGTTCGACCGCTATCGCGATCACCCGTTGATCAC
>JAJYAX010000055.1 GCA_021779275.1 Deltaproteobacteria bacterium
TGGGGTGCCTGCATAATTACCGGCCCGAGGATACCCGCTACTATCCGATATGAAAAAACCTTGACGGCGGCAATTGAAAAGTCGGACATTTCCTGGTATGCTGGCGTCCAAAAGGTGTCTGTTTGTAATAATTACCTGTAATTGCATTAGAAAACGAAAATAATTGAGAAAAAACCATCCGGAACGGGGAGTGAATACATGAAGATACGTGCAACGATACTCGGCGCCCTGGGCATACTGGGCCTGAACGCGATGCTGGTTTACGGTGCGGGCAATGTTATCCAGAATAAAGGTTCCGATACCCTGGTCAATGTGGCCCAGGCCTGGGCCGAGGCCTACCAGAAGGTCAGGCCGGATGTCTCGGTCGCCGTCAGTGGCGGCGGCTCGGGGACCGGGATCGCCGCCTTGATCAACGGGACGGTGGATTTAGCCAATACCAGCCGGAAGATTGAGAGGATTGAAAAAAATCAGGCCAAGAAAAACGGCCACGATCCCATTGAATTCATAGTCGGCTATGATGCGTTGGCGGTCTTTCTCAACAAGCAGAATCCGCTTACCACCATCAGCCTGGAGAAACTGGCCGGGATCTACGGGGAAGGCGGTAAGATTGTCCGCTGGGATCAGCTGGGCGTCAAGGTTCCCGGGTGTACCGGACAGGAGATCATCCGGGTGAGCCGTCAGAACAATTCCGGCACCTATGCCTATTTTCGTGAGGAGGTCCTGAATAATTTGGATTATAAAGCCGGTTCCATGGACATGCATGGCTCCAAGGATGTAACGGATCTGGTGGAAAAGACCCCCTGCGCCATCGGCTACAGCGGTCTTGCCTATGACACCGATAATGTGAAAATGCTCTGCATCTCGAAAAAGGAAGGGGAAAAATGCATTCAACCCTCGGAGACCACGGCATCGGATAAGACCTATCCCATCGCCCGGCCGCTGTTTATGTATACGAGCGGCCAGCCGGCCGGAGAGGTGAAAAAATATCTGGACTGGATTCTCAGTGATGAAGGGCAGTGCATCATCAAGAAAAAGGGTTATGCGCCCGTGCGGCAGGTAAAGTGTGAGTAGGACCGTGGGCTCACCGGACAGAATTGACGGAGCACCCAGATGGTGAAGACGGAGAGGGTCATATGAGTCATTACGAAGAACGCCTGGAACATGATATGCTCCTGATCCGTCAGAAGACCAGGGATCTGGGTGAAAAGGCCGAGACGGCCATCAGGGATGCGATCCATGCCCTTCTTGCCGGGAATCACCCCCTGTCCTATGAGACCATCATCAGGGACAATGTGATCAATCGGGACAATGAAGAGATCACCCGGATGTGCTATGCCTTCATTGCCCGGCATCTCCCCAGCGCCGGGCATCTGCGCCGGGTGTCGTCAATCCTGCATGTGTGTGTCTTTCTGGAGAGGATCGGCGATCAGGCCGTCGGGATCTCCAAGGTGGCCGTCAATCTGACCCAGTCTCTGGATGAGACGATGACCAGGCATGTGGAACGTCTGGAAGAGGAGTCCCGGCATATGCTTCACCAGGCCGTCACCTCCTTCAACGAGGACAATATCGAGCTGGCCCGAAGCACGAAGCTCCTCGATTCCCAGGTCGACCACACCTTTCAGAACGCCTTCAAGGATCTCTCCAACGAAAACAACAAGGCAACCTGGACCATCCGGGATCTGCTCGGGCTGCTGTCGGTCTTCTACTCCCTGGAGCGGGTCAGCGACCTCTCGAAAAATATCTGTGAAAAAACCATCTTCTCCGTCGCCGGCGAAATGAAGATACGAAAACCGGTGAAGATCCTGTTCGTGGCCGATTCCAACAATTACCTGTGCCGGATGGCGGAGTCCATCGGTAAAAAATCGTTCTCGCGCTGCGGCGTCTTTGCCAGCGCCGGACGGGTCCGGAGCAGCGAGGCCGAACCCGCTTTTGCCCGGTTCATGCAGGAGTACGGGATCGATTTTGAAGCAAGCAGTTACACCACCATCGAGATGCTGCCGCGGCTGGATGAGTTTAACGTCATTGTCGGTCTGCAGGGTCCTGTGAGTTCGTATATTTCCATCATTCCGTTCAATGTGGTGGTCCTGGAATGGCAGGTGGGGCCGCCTTTGTCCGCGATCCCCGAGGCCGAAAAACACCAGCAATTCAAGGATTCGTTTCGGATCCTGTCCGAGAAAATCCATGATCTGATGGAGATAATGCGGGGGAAGGAGGCTGTCTGTGGGCCAAGTTGACACACCCCCCAGCGCGCGCAAGGCGGACCGGCGGAATCTCGACTGGTTCATCGACAAGGCGGTGCAGGTCCTGGTCTTTATTGCCGGGATATCGGCGATTATTTTTATAATCGGCATCTTTGTCTTCATAACCAAGGAGGGGGTCGGGTTTATCTTCAAATCCAACTATGCCCTGAGCGAACCCGTGTTCGGTCTCCTGGAAAAACAGAAGATGCCGGAAGATCAGCTTGATGCGCTGACGGATCTGGCCGGAAAAAAATTTGCGACAGCGGAAGATCTGCTGAAGGCCGTCGAAGGGGTTATCGGGGTCGAGGGGGCGGCAAAGTACAAAGATATCCTGATCACCAAGTCACTGGATCAGCCCTTCAACCTGAAGACCTTTTTTACTTCCCCCAAATGGGCGCCGACCTCCGAGGTCAAACCGACATACGGGGCCCTGGCCTTGATGGTCGGTACGGCCAGCGTCACCGGTCTGGCCATGCTGATTGCGATTCCCTTCTCCCTCGGGGCCGCCATCTATATTGGTGAATTCGCCACCGGCCGGACCCGGGAATTCCTGAAAATCCTGGTGGAACTGCTGGCGGCTATCCCGTCGGTGGTCTGGGGCTTCATCGGCCTCTCCATTATGAATCCGCTGATCATCAAACTCTTCAACGTGCCCATCGGCCTGAATGTGCTGAACGCGGGTGTAATCCTCGGACTGATGGCCGCCCCGATTATGACTACCATCGCCGAAGATGCGTTGAAGGCCGTACCCGATCGGTACCGCGAAGCGGCCGAGGCCATGGGGGCCACCCGCTGGCAGGTCATCCTCAAGGTGGTGCTGCCCGCCGCCAAGAGCGGCCTGGTGGCGGCGATCCTGCTGGGGGTCGGCCGGGGCTTCGGGGAGACCATGGCGGTGCTGATGGCCACCGGCCACTCAATCAACCTGCCCACCAGCATCTTTGATTCGGTGCGGGCCATGACCGCCACCATTGCGGCGGAGCTGGGCGAGGCCGCCGTCGGTTCGGATCACTATCAGGCCCTGTTCACCCTGGGTATTTTCCTATTCCTCGTCACCTTCCTGATCAATCTCACCGCGGATCTGGTTCTGCGCGGAATTCGTAAGGAGTAGCGCATGTTCGAGGCCTCCGAACTCAATATCCGTAACCGGAAGGTGCAACGGCTTTTTAGGATTCTGTTCCTGCTGATGACCCTCCTGCTGATCCTGCCGGTTGCCATTATCCTGGCGATTCTGACCTGGAAGGGCAGTTCGGTGATCAACCTGAGTTTCCTTTTTACCAGTCCCACGGAAGGAATGACCGCGGGGGGGATCTTTCCCGCCCTGATCGGGACCATCTGGCTGGTCAGCGTGGCGCTCCTGTTCTCGGTGCCGCTGGGTGTGGCGGCGGCGGTCTACCTCAGCGAATATGCCCGGGATAACTGGTTTACCAGGACCATAAACCTGGCCATTATCAATCTGGCGGGGGTCCCGTCCATTGTCCATGCCCTGTTCGGGGTCGGCGCCTTCGTCCTCTTTTTCAAGTTTGGCACCTGTATCCTGGCGGCGAGTCTGACGCTCGGGATCATGACCCTGCCGGTGGTGATCGTCTCGACCTGGAATGCCCTGCAGGCGGTGCCGATGGCCTTTAGGGAGGCCTGCTGGAACATGGGGGCGACAAAATGGCAGACCATCCGCAGGATCGTCCTGCCCAACTCAATCAGCGGAATCCTGACCGGCATCATCCTGATGGTCTCGCAGACCGCAGGAGAGACAGCCCCGATCATGTTTACCGGCGCGGCCTTTTTCCTGCCGCACCTGCCGCACTCCGTTTTTGACCAGACCATGGCCCTGTCCCTGCACCTGTTCGTACTCGCGACGCAGGTGCCGGGCGTCCCCGAAGATCTCCCCTACGGGGTGGCCTTTGTCCTGATCGCCCTGGTGATGGTGATGAATTCTCTTTCCATAGCCTTTCGGGTCTATCTTCGAGGCAAGAAAAAATGGTGAACAGGGAGGGTTATGGTCTCACTTCCGCATAGTGTTAATCCGGTCAAACTCGCAGTCGATGATGTTGCCGTCAGTTACAGCGGCAAAACCGTTCTCAAGGGTGTCACCTTTGACATTCATGAACATGAGATCTTTGGGATTATCGGTCCCGCCAACAGCGGCAAGACCTCGTTTCTGAAGACGCTGAATCGCATGGACATCTTCAATCCGGCCATGTCGTTTACCGGCCGGATCAGTTTCAGCGGTCAGGATATCCGGACATGGCGTAACGTCTACAGCCTGAGGAGCCGGATAGGCGTGGTCTTTCCGCTTCCTGTCGGCCTGCCGCTCACCGTGTATGAGAATGTCGCTTTCGCCCCGCGGCTGGCCGGGGTTTCCCGGAAGGAAGATCTGGATATCATCGTCGAGCGGTGTCTGGCCCGGGCGGCCCTGTGGGATGAGGTCAAAGACCGGCTCGAAACGCTGGGCAGCCTGCTCTCGGGAGGTCAACAGCAACGTCTGACCATCGCCCGGGCCCTGTCGCAGGATCCGGAGCTGTTGATGCTGGATGAGTTTTCCATTGCCGTTGATCCGGTGACCACCATGCGGATCGAGGATGTCCTGAAGGACTTGAAGAAGGAGATAACCATCGTGCTGGTCACCAATCTGGTGCAGCAGGCCCGCAGGCTTGCCGACCGGATGGCCCTGTTCCTGGATGGGGAGGTGGTAGAGGTCGGCGTGACCGAGGAGATGTTCGCCGGTCACGTGAAAGACCAGCGGACCAAAGATTATTTAGACGGAAGGTTTGGTTGAGAATGAGCATGATTGCAGGCATTGAACCGGTCAACGCCGTCGAGACCATCGGTCTGAACCTCTGGTACGGAACCTTCCAGGCCCTGATGGATGTCAATATCCGGGTCAAGAAAGGGATTATAACCTCGCTTATCGGACCGTCGGGCTGCGGCAAATCGACCTTGCTGCGCAGCATCAACCGGATTAACGAGCGGCTGGGCTATGTCCGGGTGGAGGGGGCCATCAGGGTCCTGGAAGAGAATATCTATGCCGGGGATGTTGAACCGGTCCAGCTGCGCAAACAGGTGGGGATGGTCTTCCAGCGCCCCAATCCGCTTCCCCTGTCTATCAGGGAAAACGTACTGTTCGGCCATGGGATTCATACCCCGGCTTCCGGGAAGATCTCGCGCGCCGAGGCGGATGGCATTGTCGAAAAGGCCCTCCGGCAGGTCCTGCTGTGGGATAAGGTCAAGGACCGCTTGAAAAAGAAGGCCACCTCTCTGTCGCTTGAGGAACAGCAGAAGCTGTGTATCGCCCGTCTTCTGCCGGTCCAGCCCCAGGTGCTGCTGATGGATGAACCCTGCTCGGCCCTCGACCCCAAGGGAACCGAGGCAGTGGAAGAGCTGTTATGGGATCTCAGAGGGCAGTTCACCATCCTGATTGTGACCCATAATATGGCCCAGGCCCGCCGGGCCAGCGACGAATGCGCCTTCATGCTCATGGGTGAACTCATTGAGCATGAGACAACCGAGGAGATATTCGTCACCCCGAGGAATCCAAAAACCGCCGATTATATTGAAGGGCGGTATGGTTGATACCGGAGAAGCATACCTCTACCGCTGAAGGATGCCAGCTGAGGAAAAAGAAACCATGGAAATTATCATCGGCTCGATACCACCGCTGGGCCCGCCGCCAAACAGACCTCCTGAGACCGGTCCGACCATCGAGGCCCATCTTCTGCATATACGTCCGCCCCGCAAGGGGATAGCGGGGCCTTCCGGCATGGAGCGCCGGGGAAAGAAGGTCAATGACCCGCAAAAAGGGCGGGTGCTCACCATCCTGGTCCCTGATGCCGACTCTCTGCCCAAGGATATCGATTCGGAGAAATACAAGATCATCCTTCGGTTCGTCCGTAAATAAGGGGCCGGAGGTCAGGTGTATCATTTCCGGCGGTGCATGATAAACTGACGTACCAGCATGTCTTTTACGTGATTTCAAGCAGAAAGGAGGCGCCTGTGATTCATCAATTTGATACGGTCACTGTCGGCTCCGCGGTGCGGGATTGTATGCCGCTCCGGAGGCAGGGCCTGCTATGCCGCGATCATACCGGCCACATGATCCTGCAGACCCTGTATCAGCAATGTATAAAGAACAAGGTCGCCTTCAACGCCTACGCCAATACCGGAGATGGCCCGGCGCGGAATCCCGTTGGAGGATATGGAGTTCTTTCAATTTCACCCGACGGGGATCATGGGCTTTGGCGTCCTGATTTCAGAGGCCGTCCGGGGTGAAGCAGGCATTCTGCGGAATCGTACTGTTAAGGTATCGGGAGGTTGTCTATGTTTGAACTCGACATCCCCGGCTTTGGCCCGGTGGGATTAGAACATCTGGTCTCGGATTTCACCGGGACCCTGTCCATGGACGGTCGGCTTCTTCCCGGAGTGCGGGACCGGCTGAATGCCATCGCCGGATTTATGAAGATCCATATTTTGACGGCCGACACCTTCGGCATGGCCAAGGCGGAATTGGCGGATGTTCCGTGTGACATTTTTATCCTGACCGGCGAGAATCATGATATCCAGAAAGAGGAGTATGTGAAGAAACTCGATGCCGAAAAGGTGATTGCCTTTGGCAACGGCGGCAATGACCGCAGGATGCTCAAAGCGGCCCGTGTGGGCATGGCGGTATCGCAGGGAGAGGGGTGTTCTGTTGAGGCGCTTTTTGCCGCCGATGTGCATGTAACCGACGCTAGCATCGGACTTGATCTGTTGCTCCATCCCAAGCGATTGAAAGCAACCTTGCGATTTTAGCCGAGCCTTGGCAGGGGGCGCCCGCTCGGTAGATGAAAAAGAGAAGGCCCGATGTGCGTCATACGCAGACAAGAAATTTTATGATATACATACCGGCAATGAGGATCTTGTTGTAGCCACCTCATCCTGAGTTAACCCGGAGTTAACGAAACGAAAGGAACAGGAAATGGATAGGCGTCTTGGCTTTTCAATAGAGCCCGTCACGGCACGATTCATCGCCCCCGATGGGTGCGAGGTGGAGCGTATTGTCGAAATCCGGACCAATCCCATTACTTCCCGCACCAGCAGGATCGCTTTGAGTCGTATCAGTGAAAAGGATACGGGAGATGCTTTGCCGGAAACACCTCCTGATGCGAACCGTAAAACTGAATGCCCTTTCTGCCGGCCTCAGGTCGCGGCCAGAACACCGCAGTGCATAAAAAAGCTGGCCCCTGCCGGCAGGCTTGTCCGCGGTGAGTCTCTTCTCTTCCCAAATCTTTTTCCGTATGGCGCCTATTCCGGCGTCAGCCTCTTCGACGACACCCATTTCGTTGAGATCGGCACCGCATCCGTTCGTTCCTATCGGGACAGTTTCCTGAACTGTGCTGAATACCTCCGCAGGATTCGAACAAGCGACCCGCAGGCTGTCTATATGGCCATCACCCAGAACCATCTGCCTTCGTCCGGAGGCTCTCTTCTGCATCCTCATCTGCAAATCAATGCGGACAGGATCGCCTCGAACCATCACCGGTTTTTGCGTCTGCGGGCAACGCAGTATTTCAAGGCAAGGGGGGCTCGTCTCTTTGCCGATTATCTTCGGCATGAGCAGGAGGACGGCGGGCGTTATATCGGCGCTACCGGAAAGTGGCAATGGATGGCCGCCTTTGCCCCGGAAGGGTTCTACGAGATATGGGGCATCCTGCCCGGCTGCACGTCCTTTCAAAATCTTGACGAAGATGATTGGGAAAACCTGGCCCAAGGAGTTATCAATACCCAGAAATTCTATCGGAGCCTGT
>JAJYAX010000056.1 GCA_021779275.1 Deltaproteobacteria bacterium
CACCTCCTGTTCAGTGTTGTATATACTCAACGAAAAACGGATGGAACCATGGGCGGCGGTGAAGGGAACCCCCATGGCCCGCAGGACGTGTGAAGGTTCCAGCGAACCGGACGTACAGGCCGAACCTGATGATGCACAGATATTATATCGATTCAGATGCAGGAGAATCGCCTCACCTTCCACAAACTCAAAACTAATATTGGCTGTATTGGGCAACCGATTGATCTTATTTCCATTCAGCATCGAACAGGGAACACTGCCGAGCAGACCGTCCTCCAGCCTGTCCCTGAGCGCCCTGACCGTGGTGTTTTCCTCTTCCATCTTCTCCGCCGCCAGTTCGCAGGCCCGGCCGAGACCGATAATGGAGGCGACATTCTCGGTGCCGCCCCGACGCCCCTTCTCCTGGTGACCGCCGGCCAGAAAGGGGACAAAGGGGGTACCGCGACGCACATAGAGTACACCCACTCCTTTGGGGGAATGCAGTTTATGCCCGGACAAGGAGAGAAAATCAACATCGAGGCTTTTCAGGTTGATGGGCACCTTGCCGACCGCCTGCACCGCATCGGTATGAAAAAGGATCCCCCGTTTCCTGGCCATGGCCGCCATTTCCTCTATCGGAAAGATAACTCCGGTCTCATTATTGGCCCACATGATACTGACGATGGCGGTATCATCGGCAAGAGCGGCCTTGTATTCATCAAGATCCAGGCTCCCGTCCGAGGAGACCTTCAACCGGGTCACCCGGTGCTTATGGCCGGTCCGGGCGTCCAGATTATCGCACAGGGTTTTGATCGCCGGATGCTCTACTCTGGTTGTCACGATATGCCGCTTATCAGGAAAGGACTGAAGCGCCGATAGAATCGCCGTGGAGTCACTTTCGGTGCCACAGCTGGTAAAGGTGATCTCCTCCGGCTCCGCTCCGAGCAGGTCCGCAACCTTGGCCCTGGCCTCCTTGACCTCTCTTCCGACCTGTCCTCCGAAATTATGCATGCTGGAGGGATTCCCGTAATAGTTCGTCAAAAAAGGCATCATTGCATCGAGGACCTCGGGTGCTATTCGGGTCGTGGCGTTGTTGTCCATGTAGATGACGGCATCTTCTTTATAATTCATGGCTTGGCATCCTCCACGATCAGGGTGTCCAGGACCAGTTCACGCAGCTTTTTCTCTACATACTGTTTCAATGTGGTCTGTGATTTGGCGCAACTCGTGCAAGCACCCCGGAGTGAGACCAGGACGAAGTCGCCGTCCACATCGATGAGTTCGATATCCCCGCCGTCCTTCCGGAGTCCGGGCTTAATCTCACGTTCCAGCACCTCTTCGATCTTCTTGATCTTCTGCAGGGCCGTCATTCTCTGCGGTTTCTTATCAATCGCCTTGATCTCAAAGGTCTCTCCCACCGTTGCCCGCAGGAGATTGCTCAGCTTCTCCTCGCACTTTCCGCAACCGCCGCCAGCCTTGGTGAAATTGGTGATCTCTTCAACCGAGCGCAGGTTCGATTCCTTGATGGCCCGGATAATCTCCAGATCAGTGACTCCGAAACATTCACAGACAATCTCTCCCTCCGCCATCGGAAGCACCGTCCCGCGATAATCGGCGATAGCCGCCTCCAGGGCCTCCCGTCCCATCACGGAGCAATGCATCTTCTCTTTCGGCAGACCGCCGAGGAAGTCGGCTATATCCTGATTGGTGATCTTCGCAGCCTCGTCAATGTGTTTCCCCTTGATCATCTCAGTCAGGGCCGAGGAAGAGGCAATCGCACTGGCGCAGCCGAAGGTCTTGAATTTCGCATCAACGATAATGTCATTCTCATCGACCTTCAGTGTCAGTTTTAATGCATCTCCGCAGGCGAGGGAACCAACATCACCCATCCCGCTCGGGCTTTCAATCTCGCCAACATTCCTTGGATGGAGGAAGTGCTCTTGAACCAATTCCGTATATTCCCACATAACTTGCTCCTGACTTTTCTTTTATATAAAGACCACAATTAAAACATCAATCACCTGCATAAACGATCACTTACCATGTTTCGCAGGATGGCCCGCAAAAACCCTCCCGGCTGTACAGGTTCTGGCCGGTAATAAATGAAAGTAATACGTCTTACCTAAAATGCAACGGTCAATTTCCGCCGCACGGCAAAGTTACCAAGGCATCACCAGACCTGGGATCACGTCATTTTCAAGGCAGCGGAGGCAAGCAACCCCACATCGGTCAGCATGGCCTTGGCTGAATCGACAAGATGCAGAGCGCCGGCCGGCGTCCTGGACTCGACATAAAAACGGACCTTGGGTTCGGTCCCTGAGGGTCTAATCATCAACCAGGACCCATCTTCGAAGATCATTTTCCGGCCGTCGATATCAATGACCTCTTGAATGGTCTTTTCCTCCTCACCCACCCTGACAACTGTTCCGACACCATATTTTTCCAGCCCAGTCAGGGCGTGCAGCAGTTCATCTCCCTGCTGGCTCACCCCTATACTGTCCCTGTCCGGGTAATAGGCGCCATACTGCCCTTCCAGATCCAACAGGTAGTCACCAAGATTTTTGCCCACCGTCATCACCATATCCAGGGCCAGAAGAAGTCCGATATATGCATCCTTCTCGGGCGTATGGCCTATGATCGAGATACCGTCCGATTCTTCAAAACAGACCAGGGCCTTGCCTATCACCGGCTTGAACTCCTTGAATCCCACCCGCGGCTCGAAAATCTCCTCGCCAAAGGATTTTGCCAGACTGTTGGCCATATTCGAGGTCGCCACCGTCTTGGCCACCATTCCCTTTTTACCTTTGATCTCATGGAGAAAATGGTAGCTCATGGCCCCGAACGTATTCATGCTGATCTCATTTGCACCATCGGTGAAACGGATCCTGTCACCATCCGGATCGATGATTGCGCCCAGCTTCAATCTCTCCGGTCTCGCCCGAAGGGCCTCTACAACCCCCTGCATGTTGACGGAGGAAGGCTCCGGAGCCACCCCGCCGAAGGTCACATCAGCCTGACTCCGTAAGTGGATAAGTCGTCCCGATTTCGTCTGGTTCAACAGATCAGCGATGTGTAAGCGGCTGGCCCCATGGACCGAATCAACAACAATGACGATTTCAGGGGTGTCGGCAAAGCGTTGGACAATCTCATCGTAGTCAAGTCCGTGCAGACGTTTATTTTTTCGGACCAGGCTTTTCCAGGCGGCAAGCGAATCAAAGGGGATGATATCGGATCGTGAGGAAGGAAGAGGAGGCTTTTCGCTAAATGAAACCAGCGGAGAACTATCGGCAGCGATGATCTTCCTGGCTGTATCGGTTATCCGGGTCGTGAGTTCGGAGGCGGCAGGTCCCGCATCGGCGGCATTGTATTTATAGCCGCCATATTCAAGGGGATTATGGGACGGAGTCAGATTGACCGAAAAGGCGGCTCCCAATTCCAGGACCGCCGCCGACAAGACCCCGGTGGTCGATTCGCCGGCGTAATGGACGACAAATCCGGTGCCGGCAAGGACATCAATTACCGCCGCGGCCAGGATCTCACCGCCGAAGCGGTTATCAAACCCGACGACGCAGCCTCGTCTTTTGGCCTCGGCCAGGCTTGTGACTCCAAGGAGGGAAACCAGATGAGGCTCACGGTCGACTGCCGTATAGAGTTCGATGATGGCGGCGGTTACAAAGGAGATAGACCGGACAAAGATATCCTTGCCCAGAAGTCCGCGCCAGCCCGAGGTCCCGAATTTGACAGGGGTCCGCGGTGAACCGGCATTGGTGCGAATCTCGTCCATCACCATTGCATAGACCGTATCGATATGCTCCTGCCAGACGAGCCCCTCTTGTTTTCGCCGGTCAACGAGCTCTTTTATCAAGACAAAATAATCGTTTTTGGAATGGTCATTGCGGGCTAGATATGAAAATATTTCAGATGCTCTTTCGGCTACGGACATTTTTCCCTCACTCATCACACCGGCTTATCTTGAAACAACACTCTCATCTCCCCCGGATAAAGGGGGCATCCCTTCAGGGAAATTTCTTAGCAAAAGACGTCTTGGTAATCTTCACAAAGGACGAAATACTGCATATTACCAATTCCTTGATTACTATTCTTAAAACAGAAAGATGATCTTGTACAGAGAATTTTCCTCTCCTGCACGACCAGCTGGTTCTTGACTAAGGCAGTGCTCTTGTTATAAGATTGGAAAAAAGTAGGCGTATTGTATTGCAACATCATGCACCTTTCCCATATTTTTCCACAGCCAACCAACGTCATGCAGGAGATCTTCCCTGTAACTTTAATCATAGAAGGAGAAAACTCATGGGCTCCAAAAACGCAACCGAACTGATTCTCTGGTTCGACGACTTCAATATTCATGATGTCGCTCTCGTCGGAGGCAAGAACGCCTCACTGGGCGAGATGTATCAGCATCTGACAGCCAAGGGAGTGGCGGTTCCCCATGGTTTTGCGATCACCGCCCACGCCTACCGGCATCTTATCGATACGGCTGGCATCAAAGAGGCCGTGCAGGACGCCTTGGCGGGACTTGATACCCATGATCTGACAAACCTGCAGCAACGGGGAAAGAAGGTCCGCGAAATCATCCAAACAGCCGAATTCCCGGATGACCTGCGTGAGGCGATAATCAATGCCTACAAAAAACTGGAGTCTGAATACGGGGTGGATGTTGATGTCGCCATCCGTTCATCGGCAACGGCTGAGGACCTCCCCGACGCCTCCTTTGCCGGACAGCAGGACACCTATCTGAATGTGCGCGGCTACGACGCGGTCATCCATCATTGCCGCCTCTGTTTCGCCAGTCTCTTTACCGACCGGGCCATTTCCTACCGTCATGACAAAAATTTCGGTCAGTTTGACGTCTATCTCTCCATCGTGGTCCAAAAGATGATCCGCTCGGATTCGGCCTGCTCCGGCGTCCTGTTCACCATCGACACCGAATCAGGTTTTGAAAATGCCGTTTTTATCACCGGGGCCTGGGGACTGGGCGAAAATATTGTGCAGGGGGCGGTCACCCCGGATGAATACTACGTCTTCAAGCCGACCCTGCGCACCGGCAAGCGGCCGATCATCTCCAAGCGGGTGGCCTCCAAGGAAATCAAGATGATCTATAATGACGATCCCGACTCGGTTGCCCTGGTCAGAAATATTCCGACAAGTCAGCAAGAGCGGGGCTCCTATGTTCTCAGTGACGATGAGATCCTGCAGCTGGCCAGATGGGGAATGATCATTGAGGATCATTACGGGAAGTGCATGGATATTGAGTGGGCCAAGGATGGCGACGGAATCCATACCGGGTCGGGCACGCTCTTCATCCTCCAGGCCCGTCCGGAAACCGTCCATTCGCAGGATTCAAAGACAATCAGCGAGACCTACGTGCTGAAAAAAAGAGGGAAGGTCCTGGCCACCGGTCAGGCCGTGGGCGCCAAAATCGGTCAGGGCGTCACCCGGATCATCCGCGATGTCTCAGGCATCCACGATTTCAGGGCCGGAGAGATACTGGTCACCGATATGACGGACCCGGACTGGGAGCCGGTCATGAAAAGCGCCGGGGCTATTGTCACCAACAGAGGCGGAAGGACCTGTCATGCAGCCATTATCTCCAGGGAGTTGGGCATCCCCTGCCTGATCGGTACGGTCAACGGCACCGAATGTCTTAAAGCCGGAGCGGAGGTCACCATCTCCTGCGCCGAGGGTGAAACAGGTTATGTCTATGAGGGCAGACTCCCCTTCAGTGTTGATCGACTGGATTACACGGGTGTCCCCCGGACAAAGACCAAGATCATGATGAATGTGGGTATTCCGGAAAAGGCCTTCAAGGAATCGCAGATACCCAATGACGGCGTCGGCCTGGCCCGCGAAGAGTTCATCATCAACTCCCATATCGGCATTCATCCGCTGGCCCTCTATAATTTCCACAAACTCCAAGAGAAGGCCACTGCCGGAGATATAAAAATCGCGGGCATAATCGCCGAGATAGAAAAGCTGACAACCGCCTATCCCCATGACAAGAGACAATTTTTTATTGATAAAATCGCCGAGGGCGTCGGCCGGATCGCGGCTGGATTCTATCCCAAGGATGTTATTGTCCGGCTGTCCGATTTTAAATCCAACGAGTATGCCAATCTGGTAGGCGGCATCCTCTATGAGCCCGTGGAGTCCAATCCGATGATCGGCTGGCGGGGGGCCTCCCGCTATTACGACCCGAAATACAAGGCGGCCTTCGAGCTGGAGTGCAAGGGATTATTGAAGGCCAGAAATGATATGGGACTGACCAATATCAAGCTGATGGTCCCCTTCTGCCGTACCCCGGAGGAAGGCAAAAGGGTTATCGAGGTCATGCGGGAATTCGGACTGGTGCAGGGCGAAAACGATCTGGAGGTCTATGTGATGTGCGAGATCCCGTCCAATGTGATCTCGGCGGATGCATTTTTCGATATCTTTGACGGATTCTCCATCGGTTCCAACGACCTGACCCAGCCCACCCTCGGCCTTGATCGCGATTCCGATCTGGTCGCCCATATCTTCGACGAGCGCAACGAGGCGGTCAAGACCCTGGTCAAGATGGCGATCAACGTGGCCAAACGGCGCGGCAAAAAGATCGGTATCTGCGGCCAGGCCCCCTCGGATTTTCCGGAGTTTGCAACCTTCCTGGTTGAATGCGGCATCGATTCGATAAGCCTGATCCCGGACACCATCATCAAGACACGAATGGCGATCTATAAAAAGGAACAGGAACTGGGCATATCCGTATAAACTGAACCGATAGCCGGTGCGGGCGATCCGCCCGCACCGGCATCTCCCGATCCAGCTCAGTCCTCCAGCTTTTTTGCCTCTTCAATGATCATTATCGGGATATCATCCCGGATTTCATAGACTAACCTGCAGTTTTCACAGACCAGGCCATCACCTTTTCCGGTGAGTCGCAGTATCCCTTTGCATTGCGGGCAGACCAGGATATCCAGCAGTTCCTTATTGATCATCACCTCACCTCTTCCCGTTGGATTTTTTTCAGTTCATTGTAGGTATCTCGCTCATGGTGATATCCATAAACGAGGCGGATAAAGCAATGATCGATGATCGAGCCGTTCTTGGTGACATCCAGTTCCCGGATTTCGCTCATGCCCCCGACATAACCCCGGAGAAATCCTTCATCGACCATATCCCTGGAGGAGGCCACAAGCAGGAGATCTTTCCCGTCCAGGGCCGCCGGCGGGAACCAATAGGCATACATCAGGCCATTCTGCCCGAAGAGATGTCCGGACGAGGTCTCCGCTATGACCCAACCAGGTGTCTTGTCCCCGCCGGAGAACACATCTCTGTACCGGTAGAAGGCCAGGCCGCTGGCGATCTTGTATTTATCCATCCCGACCACGACAGGCCGTTGTCCACGCTTCTTCTCTATGACCGCAACCATCCCGTCAACCGTGCGGGCGACATCATCCCAACCGGTCAGGAAAGGCCGATTCAGAGTCGGAATCCCGGGAAGTCCCAGGGAATAATAGTGCAGGCAGAGACCGGAGAGAAGCAGCATAATGACCACCGTGGCGGGCCAGAGGCGCCTGGTCCAGCGGATCAATGCAGGCGCCGCCATTTCGCCAGACATGGTTGCGGCGATAAAAGGGATGGCGGCCAGCCAGAGCGGTCCGGTCCAGTTTAATTTGACCTCCTTGGTCAGGCTGAAGAAAAGGAACACCGACAAGGGGGCGGCAAGCATCAAAAGGAAGAAGAGATACGTCCTCCTCGGGCCGGCCTGCGGCCGGCTGGACAGGGGAAGACTCCTGCCATGCACCAGAAAGGCCAGAAGGCCGAGAACCCCGGTCGGGGTAAGCAGCAGCAGGATCTGGCCGATCAGGATATGGGTCGAGAACTCGGTCATGCCGGTCACCCGCCGCTCTCCCTGAAAGACAAACGAGGCCCAGTTATGCCCATAGTTCCAGACGATCACCGGAGAGAAAAGGAGAAGCGCGATAATAACGGCCATATATGGTTCAGGCCTGAGCAGCCACCTGC
>JAJYAX010000057.1 GCA_021779275.1 Deltaproteobacteria bacterium
ATACCATGGCGCCGCCACAATCATTGCGATTGGATGGCGAGGATCTATACTTGAAGAGCATCAGGATGGACGGTGCGGAGCTTGACCTGAACAGATACCAGGTGGTGGATAATTTCCTGGAGATCTTTGCGCCCCCTGATTCCTTTTGCCTGGAGATAGTAACCGAGATCAACCCGGATAACAACACGGCCCTCAGCGGACTCTATCGTTCCAACGGCAATTACTGCACCCAATGCGAGGCCGAAGGGTTCCGCCGAATAACCTATTTTATTGATCGTCCCGATATCCTGACCCGGTTTACGACCAGGATAGAGGCAAAAAAAGATGCGTGTCCGATCCTTCTTGCCAATGGAAATCTCTCTGATCATGGTGATATGGAAGATAATTGGCATTTTGCGGTCTGGACCGATCCCTTCCCAAAACCCTGTTATCTCTTTGCCCTAGTTGCAGGCTCTCTGGTCCATATCGAGGATACCTTCCTTACCCGGTCGGGACGAGCTGTCAGTCTACGTATTTTTGTCGAAGAGAGGAATAGAGAAAAGTGCGGTCATGCCATGCGGTCGCTGAAAAAGGCGATGAAATGGGATGAGGATGTCTATGGCCTGGAGTATGACCTTGACCTGTTTATGATCGTGGCCGTCGACGATTTCAACATGGGAGCCATGGAAAATAAAGGGCTGAATATATTTAATTCCAAATACGTACTGGCGTCTCCCGATACCGCAACCGACATGGACTATCTAGGGATCGAAGGGGTGGTCGCCCACGAATACTTTCATAACTGGACCGGAAACCGGGTTACCTGCCGCGACTGGTTCCAGTTGAGCCTAAAAGAAGGCCTGACCGTCTTTCGCGACCAGGAATTCTCCGCCGATATGAATTCCAGACCCGTGCAGCGTATCGATGACGTCAATCAGCTCAGAAGCTTTCAGTTTCGTGAGGATGCGGGGCCGATGGCCCATCCCGTACGGCCCGGTTCCTATGTGGAAATCAATAATTTCTACACGGCGACTGTCTATAACAAGGGGGCCGAGGTCATCCGGATGATCCATACACTCCTTGGACCGGAAAGATTTCGGGCGGGCATGGATCTCTATTTTCAGCGTCATGACGGACAGGCCGTGACCTGTGATGATTTCGTGATGGCCATGCAGGACGCCTCCGGTGTCGATCTTGAACAGTTCAAGCTGTGGTACAGTCAATCCGGCACGCCGGTGCTGGAGGTATCCGGCGTCTGGGATGAGGCAGCCGGCCTCTATCACCTGACCGTCCAGCAGACCTGCCCGCCTACCCCGGGGCAGGAAGAGAAGAAACCCTTTCATATTCCATTACGTATCGGCTTGATCGACCCAGAGGGCAATGACATTCCTTATGGCCGGGATACTGCAGGCGAATTCGAGGGGAGGGGAGTCGAACTCAGGCAAAAGCAGCAGACCTTTACCTTCAGAAAGGTAAAAGAGAGGCCGAGCCTCTCCTTTCTCCGGGATTTTTCCGCACCCGTGAAGGTCAAACACGTTCAGAGTCGGGAAGAGCTTGCCTTTTTGATGGCCCATGATTCCGACCTGTTTAACAGGTGGGATGCGGCTGACCGTTTATCGGCGGCCATTATCCTCGGTCTCGTTGAAAAAATGCAAAACAACGAGAGAATAACCCTGGACGATACCTTCGTTCAGGCAATCCGAATCAACCTGAATGACGAGAAGGGCGACAAGGCCCTGATAGCCCAGGCATTAACCTTGCCGGGTGAAACCTATCTGGCCCAACAAATGGCTGTTATCGCCCCCGATCTTTTACATCAGGCACGTCTCTTTGTCCGGCGGGAGCTGGCGAAAACTCTCCGGCAGGATTTCATCAAGGTGTACGAAAACAACCGCGAGACCGGGAGTTATGCGATAACACCTGAAGCCATGGGGCGAAGAAGCCTAAAAAACATCTGCCTCTCTTATCTCCTGACAGATCAGCATGACTCCGCCAGTCTCGCCCTCTGTCTTGGGCAGTACTCTTCCGGATCGAACATGACGGATGTGATCGCCGCCCTCTCCGCCCTCTCCAATTATCCGGGTCCGGAACGGGAGGGGGCTCTCGATCATTTTTACGAGAGATGGAAGAACGATCCCCTGGTCCTGGACAAGTGGCTAATTATACAGGCGACATCATATCTTGAAGACACCTTGGAGAAGGTGAAGGGGCTCCTGCATCATCCGTCATTCTCCTTGAGGAATCCCAATAAGGTTCGTTCCCTGATTGGGGCCTTCTGTTCCGGCAATCACGTACGTTTTCATGATTCCTCGGGCTCGGGCTATCGCTTTTTGACGGAACAGCTCATTGCCATTGACCCGACAAATTCCCAGATTGCGGCCAGGATGGTTGCGCCATTTATCAACTGGCGGAAATATGACGCTCCGCGGCAGATAATGATGCGAGAACAGCTTGAGCGGCTTGCCGGCCTTGATAACCTGTCGGACGATCTCTATGAGATAGTCAAAAAAAGCATGTGAGGCCGAGGAGAGATGCGTTCCCAACGCATCTATGCGGGCGAAAGTATGCTTGGCCCCTTTCGAAGATGAATTATTGGGTCTTGTGGCAAAACAGACAGCGATATTTGGGGGGATGATCTTTTCGCAGAGGAGCTTGTCCCTCCGGGGAATGGCATTCCCCGCAATGCGTTTCCGCTTCCTTTTTGTCTTTCATTGCCCGAAAGCGGGTATGCTGTTCATCATTCGGCAATTTTTTTGTAGATTCCTTCGGAGCGTTCAGGAGAAAGAGAAGAATCGCAATGCAGAACACAATAAAAAGGGTATTGGAAACAGCCCTGTTTTTCATTCCCTTTTTTCTCATAATAGACATTTAAAATGTGAGCTTACTTTTTCTACGGGTGAATATCTTACTGCTTAACAGACCGACAAAAAAGACTGCGGCGCCGGCAAAGAACCAGGAGTACATTTTGTCGCTCTCAAGTTTCTGATTGAGTATCCGGACCCCGACCAATTCAGTTTTCACGGTCCCGATTTCACTGACAAGTCTATCCCGCTCATTGGTTATCTCTATGATATTTTTTGAATTACTTGTCAATACATCCAACTGATTCTGTAAAGTCGCGACCTTTTCTTTCAAGGCGGCCGTCTCTCCATTTTCAGGCGTTTGCGTTTGAGCGGATTTCTCGTTTTCCTGAATTATATGAAGTAATTTTTGATTATCTTCCATAAGGCGTTTGTTGTCTGCCTTTAAAGATTCCAGTGATTGATTCAGTTTTTTCCTCTGATCGTCCTGAGGACCGGCGTCAGGTGAACCAGTACCCTGATTGGCGGCAAGTTGGTCATTTTTCTTTTTTAATGCAAGGAGTTCTTCTTTTAATTTTGTAATAGTCTCAGAGGTTGGAGCCTCCGCATGGAGATAATGGGTGGGAACCCATCCTTCGAGGTTGCCCGGGGTTTTAACATGGGAGAAATTGTTTTTTTCTTCGAGTACTTCAAGCTGATCTCCGGACTTAACTGTACCGATGATCTTTGCCTGTTTTTCAAAAGAATCCCTGACGTTGACGACGATAAGACCAGAGACAAACTTTGTTTCCGCCTGCAGGTAACCGGGTGTCAGGAATAAAAGAAAAAGAAGAAGAAAAGAAGGGTGGAAGAATATCTTGAAAAGAGATGTCTTTTTCATACCAGGTCTCCTGGAAAAATGCATATTGCAGATGTTCGTAAGCTCGCCAACCAGGACAGTGTCCCTTCACTAAAGATTTTGTAACTATTCAGTCAGGTGTAAATATCTTTCCCAAAGAACTATATAATCCTTCCTTGAAGAGAATGCTGCCCTGCATGAAAGATTGTAACATCAATCAAATCACCCGGCGCAGAGGGCAGGAGTGATTCAACATGGACAACATGATTAAACACAGAGCGTCCTTGAAAGCCTTTAGTATTTATGGATTCGACCATAACAGTCATGGATGTATCGGTAAAGGCGCTATTTTTTTCAAGGCTTATTTCATCCTGTCTCGCCTGAAACCGACTGAGTCTTTCCGCCTTGATTTTCTCCGTTACCTTCTCCCCGAATCCGCTGGATTTTGTGCCGGATCTGTCTGAATATTTAAAAGAAAAAGAACCATTAAATCTGACCTCTTCAAGGAGACGCATGGTCTGTTCAAAGTCCCTGTCGGTTTCACCGGGGAACCCGACAATGATATCGGTGGTAATGGCGATATCGGGACACGAGGAGCGAAGCGCATCAACCTTATGGAGATAATCGGTAACAGTGTATTTTCTGTTCATCTTTTTCAAAACGGAATCAGAACCGGCCTGGACCGGCAGGTGTATTTGATTACAGAGAATTTCAATTTCCTGAAAACATTGTATAAGATCATCTGACAGATCTTTAGGGTGAGAGGTCGTAAATCGCAGTCTTTTTAGACCGGATTGAGCAACGTCTTTCAAGAGTAAAGGAAAAGAGTAGGGTGATCCATTTCTTGTTACCGTATTGGCCAGACCATAGGAATTGACGTTTTGCCCCAGAAGGGTGATTTCCCGGACACCGTGTTCAACCAATACATTAACTTCATCAATTATATCATCTTTATTGCGTGATATTTCGCGACCTCTAGTGTAGGGAACAATACAGTATGAGCAAAAATTATTACACCCCTGCATGATGGTGACGAATTTTTTAAAAGGTCGCGCCAGAAGTGAGGGGAGGAGGTGATTTTCAGGTTGGAATTCCGGAATAAATCTGGGAATGTCGTATGCGTCCGACATGGCGGTGAGAACTTTTTTATTTCCCGGCTGCTCTTCTAGTAATTCAATAATATTGTATATATTTTGAGTGCCGATCACAAAATCCACATGGGGCATACGGCGTAAAAGCTGCTCGCCTTCCTGTTGAGCAACGCAGCCCGCTACACATATCTTCAATGCGGGCCGGTCCTTTTTTTCCTTTCTGAGCATTCCCAGAAGACTCATGACCTTTTGCTCAGCCTTGGCTCGAATGGAACAGGTGTTGATAATAATCAGATCAGCCTCGCTTATCTCCTGTCCCTCCCTATACCCATGTGCGGCAAGAGATTGGGCCATTATCTCAGAATCCCTTTCGTTCATCTGGCAGCCGAATGTCTTGATATAAAAGATTCTACTTCCCATATATTTCGTAAAACAATCTACTTAAAAAATTTTATTAATCCATTTTCGAGATGCCATCGCCGGCAGATTTTTTTTCCTATCGAACAGAGCAGCTGAGTCAGTTCGCTGTGCATTTCATAAGGATACCGCAGCAAAACAATATCGTCCTCTTTTTTAGATAAAAGCGCCAGTCCGTCATAGCCCTCCAGAATGAATTTTAGAAAATGGTATTGATCGATAGATATCCGAAAGTGAAGGGTCTGTAATCGCAGATTATCCATAGAGTTCATTTATCGTCGATTTTTGATTAATCCACAACCGGTAAGGGGTCTGCTGGTGCACGCTAAACAGAGAGAGAAGAGTCAATTGTCTCCATCCTGTCTGTATTTTTTTCCAGCAGGGGATAGACAATCTCATCGAGATATTCTGATGTCTGGGCAGAGGCCCTGCCGGTGAACTGGGAAAAATCTCCGACTACCGCCTGGAGTTGGTCCAGAGAGAAGGGGATACGGTCATCCTGAGCAAGCCTTTGCAGCAAATCGTTTTCCTGCCCGTTTTCCTTTACTAACTTCCCGGAAATAAGAGAATGTTCTTTAATCACTTCATGCATTTCCTGGCGGCTCTTTCCTTTTTTTACGGCCTCCATCAGTATTTTTTCCGTGTCCATAAAAGGTAGTTCGGCCAGGAGGTGCTTTTCTATTTGTTTTGGAAATACAACCATATCAGATGATATATTAACATAGAGCTTGAGAATCGCATCGGTCAGCAGAAAGGCCTGCGGGATATCCATCCTTCGGATTGCCGAATCATCAAGTGTCCTCTCGAACCATTGATTGCTGTAGGTTGCAGCAAAATTCTGAGGAAGCCCCATGAGTTTCCTCGCCAGACCGGTCATCCTCTCACATCTCATAGGATTTCTTTTATAGGCCATCGCGGAGGAACCTGTCTGGTTCTTCTCGAAGGGCTCCTCCTGGACCTTTAAATTCGAGAGAAGACGAAGGTCTACCGCGAACTTATGGGCCGAGGCCCCTATGCCGGCAAGGGTTTCAGCAAGCTTCATATCAAGCTTGCGCGTGTAGGTCTGGCCGGTGACGGCAAAGGTCTTGGAAAATCCAAGTTTTCGGCTGACCAGTTCGTCAAGCATCCGGACCTTTTTATCGTCTCCTTTAAAAAGTTCGAGAAAGGTCGCCTGGGTTCCAACCGTCCCTTTGACTCCCCTGGCCTTTATCTGATCCAGAAAGAAGTCTAAATAGGTGAGATCCATAATGAGATCTTGGATATACAAGGTATTTCTTTTACCAACCGTGGTTGGTTGAGCCGGCTGATAATGGGTGAACCCCAGGGTAGGGAGGGATTTGTGTTTTTGACAAAAATCAGACAGGTTCTTAATGACCTGCAAGAGGCTTGATCGAATCAGGGAAAGGCCGTCTTTTTGGATAATTAAATCTGTATTACAGACGACAAATTGTGAGGTGGCCCCCAGATGAATAATTCCTTCCGCTTTAGGGCATTTTGTTCCGAATTCAAAGACATGTGCCATTACATCATGTCTAATTTCCTTTTCCTTGGCCGCAGCCAGGTCGTAATCAATGTTATTTTGATTTGCTCTCATCTCGTCCAGCATGTCAACGGTGATGAGATCTGTTAACCCCAGTTCATACTGAGCCTCAGCCAACGCAATCCAGCACTTCCTCCAGGTCGTGAATCTGGTCCTTTCAGAAAATAACTCCTGCATCCTGCGACTTGTATAACGACTAACGAGCGGCTCCTGATAAATTTCCCGTAACATTATATGTGTACCATTAGGTTAGATATTTATCCAATAAGATTGTACTTACGTAATTAAATCACATTAAAAATCTTCCCGAAAGGGAAAGGCCAATAGAAATGCGGTTGAGAACGTTTCTTTACCATTTTTAACAGAAAAGAGAAAGTCCGACTCGTTGGTATTTCTCTTTTTGCGAAGAACATGGGGTTTTGGATAAAAACGACACAATACTAATGTCGCATAATGTATATTATGTTTAGTGATGCAATGTACTATAATTACATAATAATACGGATAAAACGAACAAGGATCCTTCTCCTTCTCTTTAACTTTCGTTCTTTTTGTTTGAAAAGATTATTAAATGTCGAGGAGTCTGACTTTCCAGGTAACGGAATTCTTATATCGATTCATAACCGGAGAATATATAACACGGCAAACTGCCTGTTCTCGCAGAAGATCTCTTCGATGACCAAGGTTGAATCCCACCCCCTGCCGGTTGGAATACCTGCAACGAAAGAAAAGTCTGAGATGGTCACCATTATGCCCGAAGGATTGACAATTATAAATACTCGTATTTGAATCAGAAAAGACCGGGCGCTTATTTCCGACACCAAAAGGTTCCAGCATCTGTAATTGTTCAACCACCCCTTCTTCAAAGAGTTGGTCTATGGAAAACTCCGCGTCGACGATGAATTTCTCACTCTTTTCTCTTTTTAGCATTTCTTCTGCAAGAATCTCTGAAAATCTGGATTTAAAAAGTTCCAGGTTCTCTTCAAAAAGCGACATGCCTGCGGCCATCGCATGCCCTCCGAATGTAAGTAAGAATCTCTCACATTGCCGCAAAATACCGAAGAGGTTAACCCCGGGTATCGATCTTCCGGATCCTTTTAAAACCGCCCGCCCCTGTTTTGAGGTGTCATGAGCAAAAAGAATGACGGGGAGGTCGTATCTGTTTACCAGTT
>JAJYAX010000058.1 GCA_021779275.1 Deltaproteobacteria bacterium
GGCGATATGGAGATCGTCCTCAATGATTAAGATCCGCTTCCCGGTCATTGCATTCACTTGAGTCCTCTTGTTCCAATAAGACTGGGATCTTGCCGGGGCAAAGAAAGAGTAAACTGCGCCCCTTTTCCCAGGCCTTCACTGTGGGCTGTAATCCTGCCTTTGTGGAACCTGGCAATCTGCTGAACCATATACAGACCCAGGCCGGTTCCCCCGACAATGCGGGATTCCGCCCGCTCGATCTGAAAAAATTTCTCGAAAATTTTCTTGCCCTGAGATCTTTCGAAACCTATCCCGTTATCGGAAAAGCAGGCCTGCACATTCTTTTCCGTCTGACTGAAGGTAATGGTGATCCGTGGACAATCGTTTTCGTTGTGTCTGGTCGCATTGGACAACAGGTTCATCAGCAGCATCTGAAAGAGTGCGTGGTTTATGGAGCAATAAGAGCAACTTCTCTGCCGCTGATTGATCACGATCTCACTCCCGCGAAATAATTGCTGGTTATTCCGGCAAAACTCCTCCACTTCCTCAGCCAGATCAACCACGATAAATTCCCCACTGTAAATCTTGGCTTCGATCCGGGCCAGATTGAGAATGCCGTTGATGTTATCGGAAAGCCTCCCCACATCCGCCAGCATATAGCCCAGATACTTCAACTGTTTGTCTCTTGGCAGCTCATGTTTGACAAAGGTCTCCAGATAGAGCCGAAGGGAGGTTGTCGGGGTCTTCAGTTCGTGGGTGAAGCTGTTGATAAAATTATACTGTGAACGATAGAGGGCCAGGGTCTTTCTCTGGTAGACGAAGATGGTGAAAATACCGGTCAGAATGATACCGACCAGAATCGACAGGACCATGATCACGACCCAGGTCTGCCAGGCGATGAACTGCTGGGGATCCAGATTGGTCTTCTCAATCACGGCCTTGAGGCCGGTACTGACCGATACATACCAGTAGATATACAAAAACAGAGAGAGGCCGAGGGCGATTATGGAAAAAACAAAGACAGAAACAGGATGAAGAAACCAGATTGAACGTTTCATTGCAGCTGTTGTTTTGTAAAAGAATTGTCATTTGTCTGCCGAGACTATCTGCCATCAATGTAATGGCTTATTATACCACTAATCATTTTTCCGATTCTTTTACTCAATGAGGTATAACAATGGCGGATAAGCATCCGGTCCATCATCTTGGCGCCAAGGCGCAGGTTCTGTTGACCAGTGTTTTTGGTCCGTATGCGCAAGACGACGAATATGGCAGCAGCGTAATCAATCCAATGGAACTGTACCACAATCAGGTCACCCGCGTACAGGGAGTTTTCTCCCTGCGCATGTTTCACCGGTCATTCGGCCTGCTGATGATCAAAGAAAACATCGAGGCGCCCTGCACCCTTTTGGACTTTCCTGACCTGGAACGCTTCATTGAGACTATCAGCTCTAACCGCTACAACATAATAGGCATCAGTTCGATCATTCCCAATGTGAATAAGGTCAAGAAAATGTGCGAATTGATCCGCGCCCATCAGCCGCATGCAATTATCGTTGTCGGCGGACATATCAGTAATATGGAAGGGATAGGCGATATGATCGAGGCCGATCATATCGTCCGGGGTGACGGCATAGAGTGGTTCCGCAAGTACCTGGGACAGGACCTGACCACACCGGTTAAGCATCCGGCCGTGGCTTCGGCCTTCGGCGCAAGAATTCTGGGCCAGACGCTTGCAGACAGACCGGGAGATACGGCGGCCATTGTGGTACCCTCGGTCGGCTGCCCTCTGGGATGTAATTTCTGTTCAACCTCGGCCCTGTTCGGCGGCAAGGGCAAATTTATAAATTTCTTTGAAAGCGGGGAGGAACTCTTTGAGGTAATGGCCGACCTGGAGAAAAAACTCAAGGTAACATCCTTTTTTATCCTCGATGAAAACTTCCTGCTCCATCGGAAAAGGGCGCTGAGTCTGCTGGAACAGATGAAGCAACATAAAAAGAGCTGGGCTCTTTCTGTGTTCAGTTCGGCTAAGGTTTTACGCTCCTATCGAATGGAACAACTCGTGGAGCTTGGTATCTCCTGGGTCTGGATGGGGCTGGAGGGTAAACAGAGCCGGTACAGCAAACTTGAAGGTATTGACACACGATCCCTGGTCGAAGAGTTACAGGGGCACGGCATCCGGGTCCTCGGCTCATCGATCATCGGCCTGGAGGAGCACACTCCGGATACGATCAATCAGGCCATCGACTATGCTGTTTCCCATGCCACCGATTTTCACCAGTTCATGCTCTACACCGCCAATCACGGGACTCCTCTCTACGCGGAATTGAAGGCAAAGGGAACGCTGTTGCCGCCGGATGAATGCAAGGTGTCAGATAGCCACGGTCAGCTCCGTTTCAACCATCGCCATCCGCATATTCCGGCAGGCGAAGAGGAAACGATATTGGTCAAGGCCTTTGCACAGGACTTCAAGGTCAATGGCCCCAGCCTCTCTCGATTGATCCGTACCATCCTCAAGGGCTGGCAGCGCTACCAGTCCCATTCTGACAATCGGATTCGAGACCGTTATCTGAAGGATGTCAGTCCCCTGCGGCACATGTATGCCGGCACCGTCTGGGCCATGAAAAGGTGGTACCGAAACGACAAGGTTTTGCATAAGCAACTCGCCGATCTTCTCCTGGACATCTATACCACCTTAGGTTTGCAACCTCGACTGGTGGCCCCAGTGGTTGGTCGATATATATACTGGACGATGAAAAAGGAGGAAAAGCGGCTGGCAACAGGCTGGACCCTGGAGCCAACGACCTTTTTTGAAAAAAACCACGCCGCTCTGGCGAAGATCAGCGACAGGAGCCTTGTCAAACCTTTATCCGAACCACCAATTTTTCAGGACCTTGCAGCTAACACCTTTCCGAATTTTTCTGACAGGCCGATTCTTTCCGCTTCTCCGTCAGTCGCAGAGTGCGGCGGGCCGTTGCCTCGCGGTTTCTCCGATGATCTTCATCCGTGATCAGTTGCAGCGCCGGCACCGCCACTGGACGCCGGTTGTCATCCAGGGCGACGAAGGTCAGATACGCCGAGGCGAGATGAATGACCGTACCGGCAAGAAGGTCTTCGGTTTCAACTCTGACACCGACTTCCATCGATGTCGTCCCAACCATATTGACGCTGGCCTTGACCGTCACCAGGTTGCCGATGAATGACGGTTTGTGGAAATCGAGCCGGTCAATGGAAGCCGTAACGCATATCCTTCTGGTATGCCGGACGGCGACCACACCAGCGGCATTGTCGATTTCCTTCATGATCACACCCCCGTGTACGATACCCGCCGCATTGGCGTCCCCGGGCAGCATGACCCTGGAAATGATGACGCTTGAATTACTGGAACTCCTTGTGTTCTGCATACCTCTATCCCCTTAAGTAAAGCTTTTTATCAATGTGAAGTTCTTTCCACTCCACCTTAACCTGAAAAAAGAAGAACAGGTAGAGGAAGTTTTCGGAGGATTTTGAAAACAGGTTCCCTGCTTGAAGAGAGTCTGGTCCGGAAGCGGCCGGAACCTGCTCTCTGTCTCCTTGAACCCACATTGACAACACGCTCTGTACCTCTTAACTTCTAAGACAGGTTTCCCGTATGGTTTTGGAGGGAAAACCAGAATACGATACTAATTTTCAATATAACCTACTGAACAGGTAGATGACTGAAGGCGTGCATAACAGGCCTGCTATGCACCCTTTGATAAAGGAGAAGGCTATGGCGTATACATGTCAGAATTGCGGCGCGTCGGCAGAGGATTCCAAGAGCCTTTGTAAACCGGCCAGTGAAGAATCAGGTGAAAAATTCTGTGGCGCCCCGCCAAGCCAGGTTTGTAATGGAAAACTAGGGGCGATGAAATACACCTGCGATGCCTGCGGAAGTGTTTCGGCAGATGCTGAACGTCTTTGCAGCCCAAGTGAAATCAGATAGCAGCCGTCCAAAGAGATCGCATATTCCACCAGTAGAACATCCGATAAAAACATCTCCTCCCACCGGCCGGAAATCTTCGTACCAGTAATAAAGGCCGGTGGAAGGAGAGACCGATGGGCTTGCCGCATCAACAGGTATCGGCACGCTTGCCCTGATCAAGGTTACATCGGCCAGGGTCTGCCCTTGCCGCCGATGATATGCATATGCAGGTGAAAGACAACCTGACCGGCCTTGGCCCCGTTATTGAATATGGCCCGATAATCGTCCTCAACGCCGTTCTCCTTGGCCATCTGGGCGGCGATGCGGAGGAGTTTTCCGGTCAGCCGCTCATCCGGCTCCGTGACATCGACAGGCCGGGGGATATGTTTTTTGGGAATGACCAGGAAATGAACGGGGGCCTGGGGGGAAATATCCCAGAAAGCCAGCACATCCTCATCCTCATAGAGTTTTTTTGCGGGGATCTCTCCTGCAATAATCTTACAAAAAATGCAATCGGTCATTGGCGCTTCTCCTTGTAATTATTAATCCTGAAACATTCGCCTTCTTCTTTTTATCTGCAGAGCTGCTCCCTCGGAGGGCCTTGCCGCTCCAAACTTCCGCAGACCCGAACACGCATCAACCGCCTGCCGACATGCCCTGCTCCTGACTGCTGCTTACGCCTGTTGACGAAAAACACGTGTCCCTGCCGGGCTGGAATGGCAGCCGCAGCTGGTAGGGGGCGCCGAACCTGGCGATCAGGCCGGACACGGTGACTCCCAGCAGCCGCACCTTGCGTCGGCCGGCCTGGGTGTCGTGGAGCAGCCGAGGCAGACAGGAGAGGATATCGGCGGCGGTGAACAGCGGGGTCTTGAGGGTCGCCGAGCGGGTAACGGTCAGAAAGTCATGGTAGCGCACCTTGAGCGTCAAGGTATAGCCGCCGGAATTACGTTTTTCCAGGCTGGCCGCCACCGACCCGGCCAGCTGCCGCAGGATATCGTGAATCCGCTCCAGATCAAGGATGTCTTCGGCCATGGTCGTTTCGCTGCCGACCGACTTGCGGACCCTGTTGCTCATCACCGGCCGGGGATCAAGGCCCCGGCAGATGTTGTAGTAATATTCCCCGGACTTGCCGAAGTGGAAGGTGAGTTCCTCTCTGGAAAAACGCCGCAGGTCTCCCCCCGTTTTCACGCCTATCCGCTCCATTTTGGCCTCTGTCGCCTTGCCGACCCCGTAAAATTTGCCGATGGGCAGGGTGGTGAGAAAGGAGAGCGCCTCCGAGGGACGGATTATCGCGATGCCGTCCGGTTTGTTCAGGTTGGAGGCGACCTTGGCCAGGAATTTGTTGCAGGAGACGCCGGCGGAGGCGGTAAGTCCGATGGTCTCGAAAATCCGCCGGCGAATCCGCTCAGCCAGGCGCGAGGCGGATGTCTCATGGACGTGGTTGACGGTGAGATCGAGAAAGGCCTCATCCAGGGAAAGCGGTTCCACCAGGTCGGTGTAGTCATGAAAAATGGCCATGACCTGGCTCGATATTTCCTTGTAGCGGGCGATGCGCGGCGATATAAAAACCGCTTTTGGACAGAGTCGTGCGGCCCGGGCGCAGGGCATGGCGGAATGGATACCAAACCTGCGGGCCTCGTAGGAGCAGGCCGCCACCACGCCGCGGCTGTCCGGCCGGCCGCCGACTATCACCTGCCTGCCCCGGAGGCCGGGGTTGTCCAGCTGTTCGACGGAGGCAAAGAAGGCATCCATGTCGATATGCACGATTTTTCTGTTGCTGTTCATGCAGATTGCCCTGTCCGGCCGATCAGAGTAGGTTGAGGTGTAGCTGCTCGCAATATCTCACGTTTTTTGACGCAAATCAAGTGATTCTGTCCTCCACGGTATAAAGATATGTACTGGCTTTGCTTGATCCGGGAAGGAATACCTCTTGAAATCATCAACAACCGGGGATAGTAAGGTAATGGAATGGTAATGGAATGAGTCAAGCAAAGACCTGCCCGGTGGCCGATACCCCGGGGAATTTAATATTAATAGATACATTCGCTCCGTCTGCTGACGAAAAGGAGGACATATGCATCGTGTACTAATTCATCCGGCGTCCTACGAGAACTGCCGGGTGGCCGTGGACCGGGCCTTTGAGCTTTTCCCTCAGAATATTTCCGGGAAAAAAATTGTAATCAAACCCAATGTGCTCCGGACATCGACGGCGGAGGAACACATCGTGACCAACCCGGCTCTGCTGCGGGCAGTGGTGGAAAAGGTTGAGGAGATGTCTCCGGCTGAGATCGTGGTGGGCGACAATCCGGGGTTGTTTAACTATGGCGACAATGAGAACAGCTTTGAAAAAACCGGATTGATGGCCGCAGCCAAGGGCTATTACAAGAATCTCGGCAACACCCTGCACCACCTTCCCTTTCATCCTGATTTCATGCCCGAGGTCGGGGTATCCAAGGAGATCATGGATGCCGATATCCTGATCAGTCTGCCCAAGTTCAAGACCCATGGCCTCACCGTCATGACCGGGGCCATCAAAAACAGCTATGGGATCCTGCCCGGCGCCCAGAAGGCCAGACTGCACCAGATTGCCGGGACGCCGGAGCGGTTTCATGAGGTCATCGTCGAGGTCTTCCGCCTGCGGGTCCCGGATTTTTTTATCATGGATGCGGTCGTCGGCATGGAGGGAAATGGCCCGGCCTCCCCGGAACTGCGGGAGATCGGCCTGATTTTGGCCTCCGATAATGCGGTGGCCCTGGATGGGGTGGTGGCGAGGATGATGGGAGTTGATCCCGGCCGTCTGCGCTTCCTGCAGAAGGCAAAGGCCATGGGTCTGGGGGATTTTGCCTCTCACATGGTTCAGATCGAAGGCGAGATGCGGATCCTGCCTGATTTTAAGCTGCCGCCCCTGGGTGGCGAGGCCATTACCGGCAATCCGGCGATCCGGGAACTGATGAACGCCCGATCCCGGGTCAGACCCCAGGCCGATCCGGAACTCTGTACGGCCTGCGGCTCCTGTATCGATCATTGCCCGGTGTCGGCTCTTGCCATGCGGGAAAACCTTCCTGTGGTGGATGCCGGGATCTGTATCACCTGTTTTTGCTGTCAGGAGATCTGTCCTGAGAAGGCGATGAGCCTGAAGTGAGGGGAGGAGGGGAGAGAGAATCCAGAAGCGGATAATGCCCCCCTTCCTGACCATCATGGATTGTTGACGGTCAGGAATATCTTGACGGCAAGAATCTATTTGTCAGGTGGTCTTGATGAATTGGTCAAGCTTGCTGCGTTGATATGTGGTGAGATTTTGAAATTCAACACTGAAATTCACGAAGGTTTTTTTGTCTATGGTCTCGTAGGCAACTCGAACCATTCTGCATGAAAGATTTTCAACGGAGCTTCCCGATTCACAGTTCAGGAGCCCTATCTCGGTGATCGGGAGGAGCGGTTTGTCGTTAGTAAGAAGAGATCGACATGATATGCCGTAATTACTGATATCTATTATTTCCGCCAGAATTTCCTCATTTACTGACAGCGCATATGTCATCGCCTCAAGACGTTGCGTTCTCCTGCGTTCTCTGTGTGTTGTACCCATGGTCATCCCCCCGGAGCATCCAATGGACAATAAAATTAATGGATCAGATATGTTTTCATCTATTTGAAAAAAGCCTCTTTTTTGTTTGATTTCATGTATGGAGATTTCAGAGGCAACCGTCTTGGATAGCCTGTTTATGAACCAGGTTTATTCCAGTTTATGCATCGTTAGAAGGTACCATATGCATCTTACATTTTTATTACAACGCGGTGATCCTGAATTTTGATGTTGTATTTTTTCCTTTTATAGTATTTTAGACAGTAAGCAAATATCAGTTTGGAATAGACCTTGAATTCAGGTTTACGGTGTTTTCAATACGATTTTAAAATT
>JAJYAX010000059.1 GCA_021779275.1 Deltaproteobacteria bacterium
CGGTAATGACCAACTCTTTACGCTCAGCCAGAAGGGTGTGGGGGCACTGTATCTCGGCAATGTGGCCACCCCGTTTTCCATGAAGAACGAGGATAATACTCTCGCGGGACAGGTTCGAAGCACCGGGCTTTTTGTGCAGGAAAACGGGACGGTCGGTACCCTGCAGCAGGTGGATCTTGTCGCCTGATGTGCCTCCACTGCTTGTCACTCGCTGAACTCTGCAATCTGGATAAGGGATGATGGGTGATCCAGGCGTCACTTTCACGGTTTATTGTTTCTGAGAAAGGTTAAAACTCCCGCCTTTAGGCGTATAGCATAAACCGGCTAAAGCCGGTGTCGCTGGACTTTCAGTCCGCGATTTTACACCCACCGACTTATAGTCGGTGGGTGGTTAGTTCAAATGTTTCCGGCTTTTTACGGGCGATTTTGTACACTCATATCAGGGAAAGAGAGGACGCTCTTTAGATTATAAGTTCCCTACGCAAAACAACAAACTACGGGCCAACATACCCAAACCTCCAGCCTTTGATCTGCGCAAAGTGGATCGCACATTGCTCCCGGAAGAATATTACAAGATATAAAGGTCTTAAGTCGTTTTTTGACGCGTACTACTCGTTCATTTCAAGGGCAAAAGTCCGTACCGGACTACCCCACTTCCAACCACTTTTAAACGGCGTTGAAATTGAAAAAGTTTCAACTTTTACTCCAACGCTCTTGCACTGGGCTAGGGACAGCGTCGTCAATTTCTTACAGCTTTTCCCAACCTTTTTGATAGCATTCATCGGTATCCATTTGTTTATCCATTGTGAAATGAGTTGGACGCCAAAACTTCCTCTCAATTATAGCTGTATCTCCGGGCATAGCCTTTGTTCTGCTCCAGCAGATAGAGGAAGTAGCCGTTGACCTTGCCGATCAGCTCAAAGGTCTCTGCGTAGGGGGCCGGCAGACCCGAATCCAGATTTTCGGTGTTTTCTCCTGCATTCCAGGCGGAGACGACCAGTTCCAACCTGCCGCTGAATTTGTAATTATATTTTGAGATAAGATAGCAGGTAAGCAGGATATTGATAGCCGGATCAAAAAGGTCTTCTTCTTGAATGTTCTTGAGTCTTTCCCTGTCGATATATCGGAGCTGGACGTTGGTCCGGGAGAGTTCCAGCGCCGCCTTTTTACCGGTTGAGGGGAGTATCTGGGCCAGGCCAAGTGCATTTTTTTCGGAAACCGCTTGCGGATTACAGGCGGATTCGGCAAGGATCAGAGCCCTGATAAAATCGGGACTGACCTTGTGATCGGGACGAAAATATGAAATTCCGGAGTAGTAATCGATGAGATTGTCATACCGGGAGACCTTGTCCAGATCACTGGACGGGATGGATACGTGCAGGTATTTTTTGATGGATATCTTCAGGTTACAAAGTCCGGGCTGCGGAACAAACAAAATAGAAGCCAGGCAGAGAGCCAGGGGCAGTGCGGCATTTTTAAACCAGGGCATCAGCGTGTCTCGCCGGGCAGATGTTCCCGGGAAAGGAAGTGCCGGATTGCCTGATAGAGGAGGAGAGGGTCCTGACTGCCCGTCGTCTCACGTATGGAGTGCATGGCCAGGCTTGGCGCACCGACATCGACTGTTCGGACCCCCAGTCGGGCCGCGATCAGCGGACCGATGGTGCTGCCGCAGGCCATATCGTTTCTCATGACGAATTCCTGCGTCTGTACGCCGGCCTCTTTTGCCAATAGTTGAAAAAAGGCCTTGCTGATGCTGTTGGTCGCATAGCGCTGATTGGCGTTCATCTTGATAACGGGGCCGTGGTTTAGCAGTATGTGGTGAGAAGGATCTGATTTGTCGGTGAAATTGGGATGGACGCCGTGGGCATTATCCATGGAGATGAAGAAGGATCTGCTGAGACATATCTGCCGGGACTGAACATCCGGGATAAGGCGTTCGAAGGCGGCAAGGGGCAGGGAGCCGAGGGCGCCTGTCGCCGAGGTGGAGCCGGTCTCTTCATGGTTGTTGCAGATAAACATACGATTGCCGTTACCATCGGCCTCAAGCATGGCGCGCATCCCGACAAAGCAGCTGAGAAGATTATCCAGACGGCCGGCATTGATGAACTCGTCTTTATAGCCGATAAGACAGGGAGGTTGGGTGTCATAACAAAACATATCGAAACCAAGAATTTCCGTGGCCTCTATGGCCGGACGTTCCCTGGATACCTGTTCCATGAGGATGGCCGTGAAATCCGGAAAGGTGTCGGCTGCGACCTGTGAGAGAAGCGGCGTGAGATGCTGTTGGGCGTTTATCGGGTGGTTTTTGTTTGCCTCCCGGTCAAAATGAATGGCCAGGCTGGGAATGATAAGCAGGGGGCGCTGAAGATCAAGAAGAAGTGTCTGCAGGGAATTGTCGCCCATTCGGCAGCAGACCCTGCCGGCCACCGAGAGAGCCCTGTCGAACCATGGATTCAACAGGGCGCCGCCATAGACCTCCACACCTACTTGATGAAAGCCCTGGCCGGTGATGTCGGGGCGGGGTTTGATCTGCAGGCAGGGACTGTCGCTATGGGCGCCAAGAAGCCTGAATCCTTTCTTTACATAGTCGGTGGAACCGATGGAAAAGGCGATCAGGGCGCCATCCTCCCGTATGACAAAATATGAGTTGCCTTCGGTAAGCGTCCAGGCCTCCTGTTCCTGCAGCTGATGAAACCCGTGTTTTACAAAGCGGCCTGCCATGGTGGCAACCGCATGAAACGGGGTGGGGGAAGAGGTCAGAAAAGTAAAAAAATCTTCATTGAAGGCCTGTGCATTCATGGTGGTTATTTAAACAGATAGGGTGAAAGAAGAAAAGAGATGGAAAGGAGAAAACGGGGGCTCAGCATCAGGCAACGGAATTCATAGCCTGATATGTTTGTATCATCATTTGCCGGCTATTGCCAGGAGAGAGTAGGCTGGATGCGATGGATGCGACCGCAGGCATATTCGATGGAGATGAGGAGGAGGTGGTGGAGATGCCCTTCTTCTGACTTGATACTATTTCTGAATCGGCGGGCGGGGTGTGCGCATTTGCCTTTTCCCTCTGGATGGACTGGAGTTCCTGCATGGCCTGCATTTCTTTGGCCGATGCGGCCGAGGCGATCTGCAGGTCGGCGGAAGATGGATCGGCAGGGGCTAGAGCTGCCCTCTTTATAACTTCCATCTTTTGAATGGTGGCCTCCGGGGTGCTCTCGGCGGAGATATTTATCGGCACCTCACCGCCTATTGCGTATTTCACGCCATCAGGCCCGGCCTGATAGGTGAAAGAGGCACTCCCGGCTGCGTACTGTCCGGCAACGGCAAGATGAGCCTGTTCATGGGCCCTGACATGGGCATCGCGATTTTTTAGCTGTTGAATGAGCTCAAGGTCCTGTGCCTGCTGTGCGCGGTCTTTCGGTGTTTCCGTTCCCTGGGGAACTGCCGAGGCTCCTACGGCAGTTTTTTTTGCATCAGTCGAGTTTTGGGCAGACAGTTCTCTTCCTTGGCCGGAGAGGGTAACCGTGTCCGGCTGCTGACCGGTATTTTCGGCCGGACGCAGGCCTCCTCCGGCATCGGTTTCTGAAGAATCCTTTCCGGATGCAGGAAACGGCTGAGTAGCCGGGAAGCCGTATGTTGAAGGAATGCTGATCATTTCAACTCCGCCTTTGTTTCATGTATCAATTGCGCTTGCTGGTACTGTAGGGCATGAATCGAAAAAAATCAATTCATGCCTAAGATCAAAATCAGTACTGTGTCGGCTGCGTTGCAGAAAAGCAACAGGTACCAGGCCCCTGCGCCGGGACTTATCGCTCGAATAAATTTCCCAACCCGCCCAGAACCGATCCTTCTCCTTTGGTTGAAAAACCTGCATTGTTCTGGGGCGCAGCCTGGTGAATTCTTCCGGCAAGGCGTGAAAAGGGCAGGGATTGCAGCCAGACATGACCGGGACCACGGACTGTGGCAAAGAAGAAGCCCTCCCCTCCGAAGATTGCCGATTTAATCCCCCCGACGAATTCAATGTCAAAATCGACGGTCTGGGTCAAGGCTACCAGGCATCCGGTGTCGACCTTCATGGATTCACCTGCCTGTAATTCTTTCTGAACGATGGTTCCACCGGCATGGACAAAAACAAGGCCGTCACCTTCCAGCTTCTGCATAATGAATCCCTCACCACCAAAAAGGGCTGTGCCGATTTTTTTCTGAAACTCTACTCCAATGGCGACACCTTTTGCAGCACAGAGGAAGGCCTCCTTTTGACAGATTAGTTTCCCGCTATAATCTTTCAGGTCCAACGGGATTATCTTCCCCGGGTAGGGCGCGGCAAAGGCCACCTTCCCTTTTCCCTGCCCTTTAAAGGTGAAGACCGTGGTGAAAAGGCTTTCTCCGGTAATCAATCGTTTCCCGGCGCCAAGCATCTTGTCAAGAAAACTTCCCGTTTCGGAGGCATGGCTGCCGTCACCGAAGATGGTTTCCATGTGGATGAAGTCCGACATATACATCATCGATCCGGCCTCGGCCACGGCGCTCTCGTTGGGATCGAGTTCGACCTCGACAAATTGCATCTCCGTACCAAAAATCTCGAAATCGATTTCATGCGCCTGGATCCCAGAGGAGCTGGGGAGCGGCTGTGGTGATACTCCTGGAGCCTGGTTCAATTCGGGAACTTGAGAGATGGGCAGCCAGTTCTGGAACCCTTCTCTCCAGACAAGGGTGTCCTGAGTATAAACACCGCCTGCAAGCAGTTGCTGTATGTGGCTCTGTGGAAAAGGTCCCTGCTGTTGTCCATTGACCGCTACGTACCAGGTATTCATAGTAATTTCTCAGAGTTTTGGTTTATTGAGAAAAAGGTGCTTTCGCTCTATTGATATTTTTCCTTCAATTCATAGAGCTTATCAAGATATCTTTCCTTGAACCGTAATTGATTGCCACTGCCTTCAATATCTGCTATCAGAGAATCCACTGCCTGTTTGATCTGTATCCCCTCTCTATTGTTTGATTGCCGGTTTGCCGTGTCAATAAGGAGGATTGCATAATAGGTGACGGTCATTCGTGTTGCCGGGTCGCGTCTGAACAGGTAGAGCCGTCCCCCCATGGTATTCAGAAAAAAGCCGGCATAACTATAGAGGGCGTCCGGAGGAATGCGTAATGAAAGACTTTTTTGCAGGCCATCTGGGGTCTCGGCAAGGGAATAATAATCGGCAAGCATATCTTCCAAAGAAGGCTTTTCGTGCTCCAGGACGGCCTTTAAAAAAATAATATTGTTTTTGCCTAAGACCCTGAAAAAATGAGCGGTGTTTTTTACGACCGTGAGCAGATCATCCGTCTCTCGCGTGATCACAGGCGGATTGTCCAGGACCTTTTGGATGAGCTCCCTGAAGTAGACATTGCTTGGTTTCTCAAGGTGAAAGGCCTGCACATAGGGCTGCGCATCCAGATGCGTATAAAAGGCGTTAATCTTGTCAACCGGCTGCCCGGGGGATCCCTCGCTCCCGGAGGGTGCGGCTGCCTGTTGAGTCGTTTCGGAGGTGGGCGCTACGGGTTGTTCCCCTCCTGTCGCGGGCACCGCGCGGTTCATGTCTTCAGATGCTGCCGGCTGTGTGGCCGTTATCACCGGGGCCTGCCCGTTTTTGGGCGTGTCCTTCGGATTGAAGACGTGTCGAAGTAGATCGACATCATCGGATAATGCCCGGGTAATTTTCCCCCAGATACCAGTCTGATTATCCCGGGTAGCGTTGCTGTCCTTTTCCTGATTTGCGGTAAGAAAAAAGAGGATGCCGATAACGACTATGACCAGGATCGGGATGAAAAGAAGATTTGATGGTCGCTTTTTGTTTCGGGGAGGTTGATATGTCTTTTGTTTATCCTGTTTCATTGGCGGGTGGGTACACGGTAGAAATAACGATGGACTAAGGTGTAAGGAACACTTCTTTTTCGGAAAATATACCGCATAGTCCTGGTAATGTCACGCAGGTTTTGGGGGAGAAATCCGGGTGAAAAACAAAACATAGCGAAGTTGAGCCGCATATTGTATGGTAGCACCAACGTATTGAATTGTAATTTGTTCTGCTAAGATGCCGGTTTTATACTTGACTCAATATCTTTAAGGAGCTATTTTATCTGGTCAAATTTGATACTAAATTAGAACGTTAAGTATGTATAAGGGGATGTCCTTTCAGGCGGATTTTAATTATTATTTTGTATGGAGGAAAAGATCATGACTATTTGCGTAGTTGGCCACTCAAACCCGGATACCGATTCAGTGACTTCTGCAATTGCCTTGGCTGAACTCATGAAGGCGCAAGGTGCTGATGTCAAGGCATGCATGCAGATCGATGCCGCCGGGTTAAATCCGGAGTCAAAGATGGTTCTGGACCGGTTTGGTCTGGCGACTCCTGAGGAATTGAGAGATGCAGCCGGGAAAAAGATTGCCCTGGTTGACTTCAGTGATATAGCCCAGGCGCCTGCAAATATCACCAGTGCAGAGGTTGTTACGGTTGTTGATCATCACAAGATTGGCGATATCACAACCAACAATCCGATCCTTTTCAGAAGTGAGCCTGTCGGATGCACCGGAACCGTATTGAACAAGATGTTTAAGGATGCAGGCATCAAGATTCCGAAAAACATTGCGGGCGGTATGCTGGCTGCAATTTTAAGTGATACCGTAAATTTCAAATCACCCACCTGTACCCCGGACGATAAGGCCGCTGTTGCGGATCTGAAGATAGTTGCAGGAATTAAAGACACTGAAGAACTCTTTATGGCAATGCTGAAGGCTAAATCTTCCGTGGCCGGTGTCCCTGCAAAAGACCTGCTTTTCCGTGACTACAAAGATTTCGATATGAAGGGCAAAAAAGTAGGTGTTGGACAGCTTGAGCTTGCAGCCCTTGATCAAGTCGCCGATATCCGTGATGATCTTTTAAAGGAAATGAAAAAAGTCAAAGCAGATGGACGCCATTCAGTCCTTCTTATGCTCACCGATGTCGTAAAGGAAGGGACAGACCTCGTTGTTATTTCAGATGATCCTGCGCTCATCGAGACCGCATTCAATGCTAAGCTTTCCGGAACGTCCATGTGGATTGACGGCATGATGAGCCGCAAGAAACAGACTGTTCCCAATCTGCAAAAAGCCTTTGGTTGTTAAGTATCGGGTCGTTTCGATTATTAGCGATCAATAAGATAGGAAAAGGGCCGGATCAGGGAAACTGATCCGGCCCTTTTTTTTAAATCTAATCCAAGGGGCATTGTATCAGCCTGATTTTTTTCTCATAGTCGAACGCAGTATCCCTTTTTACCGTATGACAGTGGAGACAGACCGTTTTATCTGCTCTTCGGACGGGCTTGATACCCTGAGGGGTGTCGGCATGTGCTTTCCCGGGTCCATGACAGGCCTCACATCCTACCGTCTGCAGCGAGGACGGCAGCGCCAGGAGTTGCTTCATATCGGCGGGATCTTTATTGAAAAGAGGTGTGTCGTGGGTTACATGGCAGGGAAGACAGTCCAGATTGTTCGCCTGTCCGACCTTGAGCAGTGTCGCATACGATCCGGCATGTCGCGTTGACTTCCAGAAGTCCGTCTGTGCCCGATGACATGTCGCGCATCGCTCAAACCCTGTAAACCCTGTAACGGACTGCCTGTCTTGAATCATTGTTGCACTCTGCAAGCTGTTTGTTTGCGGGGCTGCGGTGTTCAGCCTGCTGATCTGTTGTTTTATCCCTGAAACAATATTTTCAACAGCAGAACTCTTTGGCAGTGAGCTTTGGAGGGCGGTAAAATGTGACACGAAGGTTGATGGAAGTGTGTCTTTCGGATTGGTTCCACGGAGCTGATCAA
>JAJYAX010000060.1 GCA_021779275.1 Deltaproteobacteria bacterium
CAATCGGTGAAGTCCTTCTTCCTGGAGCCGGGTCTTGCTTATACCAGGATAACCAACTTCCAGAGCCAGACCACCACCGACTACAAAAAGGCCCTGAAGGACCTGGAGGCGGTCCATCCCATTAAAGGACTGATCCTTGATCTGCGCAACAACCCGGGAGGGCTCCTGGATCAGGCGGTCAGCATTGCCGATATCTTTATCGATGAGGGACTTATTGTCTATACCAAGGGCAGGACGCCGGAGCAGAATATGACCTTTAAGGCCCACGGCAACAGCGGACAGGGCAAGTATCCGATGGTCGTTCTGGTCAACGAAGGCTCGGCCAGCGCCTCCGAGATTGTCGCCGGCGCCTTGCAGGATCACAAGCGAGCCATCCTCGTCGGCACCCAGACCTTCGGCAAGGGCTCGGTCCAGACCATCATCCCGCTTCCGGACGGGGCCGGGCTCCGTCTGACCACCGCCCGCTACTACACCCCGTCGGGCCGGTCCATCCAGGAGAAGGGGATCACCCCTGATGTGGATGTAGCCTTTACCCCCTACACCCCCGCGGACAACGAGAAAAAGCCCGAAGGAGAGTTCACCAGGGAGGTGGATCTGAAAAACCACTTCAAATACACGGATACGACCCAGAAAAAGGCCCTCGCTCCAACGGAGAAACTGTCGCCCGAGGCAATCAGACTCAATGCCGAGATCAAGGAGCGTCTGCTCAAGGATAACCAGCTGCGGTCGGCGCTGAACATCCTCAAGAGCCTGGATCTCTATACGGAGTACAAACAGGCGGGCCGGTCGCTGCCCAAGTGATTTTGCCAGGCAACCTATGAACAATATTGTCGTCAGTAAAATTCATTCACCAGACAGTGGAAGATATCATGCTCTACACGCCAAAAAGTGAGATCGACGCCCGCATTCAGGCCCTGCAGCAGAGCCTGCAGCACCAGGACCTGGACGGGGCGCTGATCGTTCACCATACCAACCTCTTCTACCTCAGCGGCACCTCGCAGAGCTGCCATCTGTTCATACCCCGCACCGGCAGGCCCCTGCTCATGGCGCGCAAGAGTTACCAGCGCGCCCTGCGGGAATCGCCCCTGGAGCAGATTATCGAGGTCAAGAGCCTGAAGTCGATCCCCGGGATCTTGCAGGAGAGGGGGTTTACCCTTTCGACCCTGGGCCTGGAACTGGATGTAATGCCCTACAACACCTGGCAGTTCTATAAAAAAATCTTCGGGGATGTCAATCTGCTCGATATCTCCGATCCGGTCAGGAAGCTCCGCATGGTCAAGTCGGACCATGAAATCGGTCTGCTTCAGGAGGCCTGCGCCGTCCTGGATCAGGTCTTCTCCGAGGTCCCGGCCATGGTCCGCCCCGGAATGACCGAGATCGAACTGGCCAGCCTGTTCGAGGCCGGGATGCGGCGGCGCGGCTATGCCGGCTGCAGCAAGATGCGGGCCTTCAATCAGGATTTTTTCCTGGGCAACCTCACCGCAGGCGCCAGCGGCGCCGTCCCCTCCTACTTCGACGGTCCGGTGGGCGGCAGCGGCCTGACGCCTGCCAACAATCCCCATGGGGCTGGCTGGAAGACCATCGAGCCCGGTGAGATCATCTATATCGACTACACCTGCCTGATCAACGGCTATACCGCCGACGGGGCGCGGATGTTCGCGCTGGGCTCGGTCGCAGATACCCTGCGGCAGGCCCACTCCGCCGCCCTGACCATCCAGGAGCGGATCACCGCGATGATCGGGCCGGGCGTCATCTGCGAAGACATCTATGACCAGGCGCTGGCATTGGCTACAGACTTGGGCCTGCAGGACCATTTCATGGGAGTGGGCAGCGACCGGGTCCGCTTTATCGGGCATGGGGTCGGCCTGGAACTGGATGAATATCCGGTCTTTGCCAAGGGAATGAAGATGGCCCTGGCCCCCGGCATGACCTTTGCCCTGGAGCCCAAATTCGTCTTCCCGGAGGGGGCCGTCGGCATTGAAAACACTTATGCCCTGCAGGAGGACGGTCTCCGGGTCCTGACCCATGCGCCGCAGGATATCATCGTGATTCAGGCCGAGAAGTAGCCCTCGATGTTTAAAAAATTATTTGGCTGGAAGACGGCGGCCTCCCAAGACATTGCGACCAGGCGAGATGCCGTCGCCCCGGAGATGCGTTACTGCCCGGACTGTGGTGACGAGTATCGAGCCGAGATCAGACAATGCGCGTCCTGCAACATCCCCTTGATCTCCGAAGCGGAAAAACGTGAACAGTTGCGCCTGGGGGACCGGGCATTTGACGGACGGTCGATGGATATCACCGCGCAGGATCAACGTGTCGCCATTCGTCAGGGCAAACTGCGGGACCTCAAACCTCTGCGGATGCTGCTGACACAAGAACGCATCCCAACGCTGCTCTCCGGAGCATCCGCCGGCTCCAAGGGCTGAGGCGGCCCGGATCTCCGGTTGGAGGTCAGGACGACGGACGCCCCGGAGGCGCTGCGGATTCTTGAGCGGGATCACAGGCAATCCACCGGGCTTATCCACCATGATCTCAGCTGTGCCGATATCTTTTTTGACGCGGACGCCACCACCACCATCTGTCCCGCCTGCGGCGCCACCTTTTCACCGGGCGGCGCCACGACCTGCCCCGGCTGCGGGCTCAATTTCAGCTGAGTGTTGCCTCACCCCTGATTACCGGTTACGAGGGCAACAAAATCCGACGGTCCGGCGAACCGGCGCCGTTAGCTGTTCCCCCATCGGCAGTATGAAGCCCTCTCAGACCAACAGCATCCCTCAAGAGGAGGCACTATGGATTCAATAGAAATCTTCACCACGGCCCTGCGCTACGAAGAGAAGATCCGCGATCTTTACAGCAACGCCGCCCAGATCGTTGACGACCTCAGGGGCAAGTCGATTTTCGGAGCCCTGGCGGCCGACGAGCAGGGGCATATCGATTTCCTCTATTACAGTCTGGTCAGGTTGCGGGAGAGTAAGGCAATCGATATTGACCTCTTGTCGACCTCCATCCCGGACATGACGAGCGTGAAGAAGGACCTCGATCACCTCAAGGCCAGGATACCCGAACGGATGCTGGGCGATATCAAGACGGTTTTGCGCAGCGCCCTGGAGATGGAGAAGGAGACGTCGGCCTATTACCGCCAATCGGCAGCCCGGAGCGAGGGCGCGATCAAGGAGATCCTGGAAAAATTTCTGCTCATCGAGATTCGCCACGAAGAGGTGGTGCAGACCGAACTCGATCATGCCATGCATAACGGCATATGGTTCGATTTCATGGAGGTCGGGCTCGAAGCGGAAGAGGATTGAGGCCTGAAAACACGGCCCTCCCACTTGCGATAGGCTTTGTCGTGCCGGATGTGCAAAGAGACGAGGACAAGAGCAGGCCTCTTGATCAGGCAGGCAATGGCACGGGCGCTGCCTGGTACCTCAGTGAGTAAAGTTGCTCGCCGGTGTTCGGCTCAACCCTGCCATGGAGCTTCTCGAAGTTGAGTCCGGGATGGGTTCGCAATTGCGAAAGATCAAGCGACTGAATCACCACCAGCATTTTTGCAGCCGCCTTACGTACAGACAGTTCGGCGGCCATAAACGCTTCCTCAAAAGCCGGCCGGATTTCAACTCTCACCGCCCCACCTTTCGGCTACCGTAGCAGCCTGCTCCGGCGTTTCAACCTCAACGGAGGGACGAGGATCAGCCAGCGAGGCCGTAACTGCCTCTTTGACCTCGGCCGTCCAGGCCCAGAGCTGATGTTTGGGAATCGGTTCCACCGGGATCAGGATAATCCTCCCGTCTTCCAGCACCTCAAGATCGAGGGCGTCACCAGGTTTAATACCGATGGACGAGGGGAGCGTAACGCGTCTTCTGGAATCTGCTGACCAGCCTAAGAGGTTGTCAGGAGATGCCCCCTGTGATAGGATGCGGTAATTTTATGCCGGCCAGCCGATGATCCCCTGGCCGACCCCTGCTAAAAATCCTGACATCACGAAGGGAGACTATGTCCGCAAGGCTGCAGTACGAGCGGTTTTTCTGGTTTCATGGCCGGATCAGGGCCGCCGGCTATCCCAACGCCCCGCACCTGGCCCGGGAGTTTGGGGTCTCCCCGCGCACCGCCCAGCGCGATATCGAATTCATGCGCGACCGCTTCCAGGCCCCGCTGGTCTATGACTACCGCAAGAAGGGCTACCGCTACTCCGACGATTCCTTCGAGCTCCCCGGCCACTGGATCAGCGAGACCAATGTCCTGGCCCTGGCCTTCGCCGTCCGCCTGGCCTCGACCATCCCCGACCCGAGCCTGAAAAACGATCTCTGCCGGCTGATCGGCCGGGTGACCGGCGCGACCGACAAAAGGGGGAAATCCTGCCTGCACCGGGTGACCGAGAAGATCTCGGTCAAGAATATTGAATACGCACAAGTCGACACCGCAACCTTCCGGCGGGCGGCCGAGGCCCTCTTCGACGACCGGGCGCTCTCCATCACCTACCACTCCCCCCATACCAACGATACCTCAAGCCGGACTATTCAGCCCCTGCACCTGATGCACTATATGGGCAGCTGGCATCTGCTGGCCTGGTGCGCCCACCGGGGGCAGATCCGGGACTTCGCCATGGCCCGCATCCGGGAAATTGCCCCGGCAGCCGAAACCATCCACCTCCCCGCCGACCTGCCGCCCATCAAGGAGCTGACCCGCCGCCATTTCGGCATCATGCAGGGAGATGAGACCGCCGCCGTGACCCTGCGTTTCACGGCCAAAATCGCCCCACGGATCGCCGAGCAGATCTGGCATCCGCAGCAGCAGAGCCGAACCGAAGCAGACGGCGGCCTGCTGCTCACCTTCCCCGCCGCCGATTTCCGCAAATTGGCGGGGATCGTGCTCAGTCATGGAGCCGAGGTCCAGGTTGTGGAACCGGTGGAGCTGCAAAATCTCGTCCGGGAGGAAATCGACAGGATGAGCAAAATTTATTTTCCACTATGACACTCCATGACAGGGTAGGTATGGTAGGGTGGGAAAAAGGAGACAATCATGAACCAAACAGATGACGCTACAACCTCCATTGAGACTGTAATCAACCGCTACGCCAGGACATGGTCCCTCCTCCTGCAATATGATGAAGACCGGCTTGAACGACCGAAAAAAACCCACCCATTGCGGAAAGCACTGGAATATGAGCAGGTAAAAACAGCCATTGCCACCCTCAAGGCCGAACTGATCAAGCGTGGCGAGGCAGGCGACCTGTTCGGTCAGGAGCGGGACCATTCTCTCAAGGGCATCCTTGGAAATATCGACCAGACCTTTGATGGAACAGATCTCTATCCGGGCGTTGAAGAAAAGGCCGCCCATCTGCTGTACTTCATTATCAAGGACCACCCTTTTTCCGACGGCAACAAACGGATCGGCTCGCTTCTTTTTCTGCTATTCCTGAATGATAACGGGCTGCTTGAAAAATCTGGTATTAACGATATTGGGATGGTTGCTCTGGCTTTGTTGATTGCTGAGAGTGATCCGAAACAGAAGGATTTGCTTATCCGATTGGTTTTGAATTTATTGGAGAGAAATGTAAAAGCGTGATGAACCATTTTTGGGCAAAAACAAACTCAGATGGAAAGCCGGGTGTTTCCGTATCTGAGCACATGATGAATGTCGGATGCGTTGCCCGTAGTATCGCCGAAATGTCGCAGGCTCTTCTTGAACGCTTCGGCCTAAGTGCAACAGAGGTTGGAGCCCTTACCGCTCTTCATGATCTGGGCAAGATATCTCCAGGGTTTCAGCGAAAATGCAAAGCTTGGTTGGAAGAAAATGGTCTGACGAAACTTGCCCGAAACGGTTGTTGGGATACAGGTATGGAGCCAGACCACGGAAAAGTCTCGCATTCGGCAATCCAGGATTTTCTTTTGCAACAAGGCGTCGCCAGAAATTCGGCAATGTATCTTGCGACTGTTCTTGGAGCGCATCACGGAAGAATAAAATTTCTACCCAATGCCCGTGGAATCAAACCTCCATTGATTAAACTGATGAATGACAATAAAAGTGGAATCGATTGGGATAACGAACGGCAAGAATGTGGCCAGCAGGTTTGGAATTATTTCAAACCTGAAAATTTCAGTCTTTCTTTTAATGATGAATCATCAGCTATCTGGTGGCTTGCCGGCCTCACGTCCGTTGCCGACTGGATTGGTTCCGATGAAAGGTTTTTTCCGCCAGATCACGCTTCAGACCCGGTTACTCGCACCGCTGTTGCACTCCAGGCACTTGACGTTATCGGTTTTCGACAAACCGAATTTATTCCAAATCTTTCATTTCATGATCTTTTTTATGATGCTGCAAAGCCTGATATTCGGTGGATTCCCAACGAGATGCAGAATAGAACAATTGCTGCAGTGGACGGTCCCGGTGTCTACGTTATTGAAGCGCCAATGGGTATGGGAAAAACCGAAGCAGCACTTTGGGCAGCTTATAAATTACTTGTCTCCGACAAAGCAACAGGTATCTATTTCGCACTTCCCACCCAAGCAACCAGCAACCGGATGCACATTCGCATGAATGAATTTGTGCGGCGTATCTCCAGCACCCACAATGCAAGCCGACTGATTCATGGAAACTCGTGGCTGATGGATCAAGCGATCCGTCTATTGCCCGTGGCGACAACTCCCGGTTCTGCAAATGACGATGCACGAACGGGGCGTGACTGGTTTGCCTCTGCAAAACGAGCACTGCTTGCACCTTTCGGGGTTGGTACAGTTGACCAGGCTTTGCTCGGTGTGGTGGCGGCAAAGCACTTCTTTGTCCGGCATTTCGCTCTTGCCGGGAAAGTGGTGATTCTTGATGAAGTTCATTCCTACGACCTCTACACCGGGACGCTCATAGACAAGCTCATCACGACTCTTGAAGGATTAGGATGTACGGTGATTGTTCTCTCCGCCACGCTCACAGGAAAACGGCGCGAGCAGATCGTCTCTTTCCTTGATGACACAACTGATGTTGCTGAATGTCCCTATCCTCTTATCTCAGGGCGAATGGAAGGAGAACCTTTTGAACCGATTGCGGCAATGCAACCGGAATCGCGAATTGTCAAAGTGGATTTTCTGTCAATATCGGATGCCGAGGAGGAGGCGATAAAACTTGCCAATGACGGTGGGTCTATACTTTGGATATGCAATACCGTGAGCGCGGCACAGAAACAGTACAAAAGATTCATGGATCTTCCTCACCGAGAATTCTCTGTAGCCCTTATTCACTCGCGATTTCCATTTTGGCGACGTGAAAACCTCGAAGACAAATGGATGGCCCGCTTCGGCAAAGATGGAACAACCAGATGCGCTTCTATTCTTGTTTCCACCCAGGTTGTCGAGCAAAGCGTTGACCTGGATGCTGATCTCCTGATTACTGAACTAGCGCCGACAGATATGCTTCTGCAACGTCTTGGCCGTCTCTGGCGGCACTCGCGAGAAAATCGACCGATTGACCACCCGCGAATGTGCATCATAGAAGAAGAGAAAAGTCTTAAAGAGCTGCGTCAGATAAATCCAAAGGCGATTGTGAAAGCACTCGGTAAAAAAGCAAAAGTTTATGCGCCGTTTGTTCTTCTCCGCTCGCTCGAAGTCTGGAAGGAGCTGCAACCACAACAGGTGTCGATTCCATCTCAGATACGGGAATTGATTGAATCAACCTACATTGATCGATGGGAGGCTGAACCAAAGTCATGGCAAAATCTCTTCAACGAGTGGTTCGGGTCAGATTCGGCGAAAAAAATGATTGCTTCTCGGAACAGCAATATTTGGCAGTTGGCGTTGGAAGATAGGGAAGGTGTACAGACCCGAATCAACGAAATGCCGAT
>JAJYAX010000061.1 GCA_021779275.1 Deltaproteobacteria bacterium
TAAGCCGAGTCTTTCAAAACTATCATTTGTTATCACCGTGGTCACAAAATGGCCGCTCAGGGTGATTATCTCTATCCGGGTCTGAATATCTCCTCTCTGAATTCCCTTGATCTTGCCAAAAAAAGAATTGCGGGCGCTGGTTTTATGAGAGGATTCTCTTTCCATAAAAAGCTTGGTCACCTGATGGATTTCTTCTGCGGAAAAAGAAACGTACGATGAGGTTAAGTTGGGGGTTGAATGGCCTAAGATAGTCTGAACGGCAGGTAAGGGCATATTGCATCGCATCAACTCTACGGCCCGAGCTCTACGGATCATCTCAGGCCCGCCCAATCGTTTGGCAAATCCGCAACTTTGCGCCCGTTCATAGAATTTACGACGAACGAAGGCGGGGTCAATGCCGAACATATCCTGTAGAAATTCTTTAAATTGCCTGTCTGACAGCACAGACTGAATTTCACTGGAAAGAGTCTCCGAAATCCGGACTTCTCTCTGTACTGATGCATGATCAACATCGGCGCCTTTAAAAAAAACCGCCGATCTTCCGAAGTTGATGTCCGTGATAGGATTCAAGGCTAAAACCTCATTCAACTTGGCTCCTGTGTAGCGAATCAATAAAAAAATAAGCAATATACGCTTGCGTGAAAGCCGCACATCCCAACGGGATGAAGTATCTGCCCATTCGCGAAAGGAAAGCTCCAACCGGTTGAGCTGCATCGTGTCCAGGCAATCACCTTCTTCAGCGATTGAAATGATTCGTCCATGATCCATGCTTGTGGGTGACGACTGCAATTCAACTGATTGTTTTTTATTCATATTCATTCTCTTGTCCCCAGATGTTGCTGTCGGTGTCATTTCCCTGTTTGACCTTTAACGCTTGCCCGCTCCTTCCTGTTCTTACCAGATTCAATTCGTAGAGCTCTACAGAAAAACAATCTTGACTTTAATTTGATCCTTTTATACACTAACACGTAAATAATATATTACGTGTTAGTGAGAAGCAAGCTATCCATTCCTCATGGAGGTTATGATGCTCTTTGAAACCGCAGGAATTGAAGTCAACCCCCTGATTCCGCCCTCAGTAGCTTTCCTCATTTCTTTTTTCACCTCCATGGGTGGCGTGTCGGGTGCGTTCCTCTTGCTCCCTTTTCAGATGTCGTTTCTGGGCTATACCAATCCTTCGGTCAGCGCCACAAATCAACTGTTCAATGTAGTGGCCATCCCCAGCGGGGTGTATCGCTATTTCAAGGAGGGCCGGATGGTATGGCCGCTTACCTGGATAGTAGTAATCGGCACGCTTCCTGGTGTTTTGATCGGTGCTTACGTACGGGTGATTTATCTCCCAAATCCCAAAAATTTCAAGCTCTTTGCGGCTGGGGTCTTGCTCTACATCGGAGTCAAGATGGTGCGCGATCTGTTGAGTAAAAATAAAGGGAATGCAAACGCGGCCAACAGTGAAAGGCGTTTTCAGGAAATGGTGAAAAAGAGACGTGAAAAAACAGCTGGCTCTCGATCAGCAGACAGTAGTCTCCCGCCCGTAATCACGGTGACCCACTTTAATTTGAAACGTTTGGGGTATACTTTTTATGACGAAGCCTTTGATGTTTCGTTCTGGGGGATTTTTGCGCTGAGTTTCCTTGTAGGCATCGCGGGGGGGATTTACGGTATTGGCGGCGGATCAATTATGGCCCCCTTCTTTGTGACCTTCTTCGGGCTCCCGGTTTATACGGTGGCTGGAGCCGCCCTGATGGGAACCTTTGTCACCTCGGTCGCAGGCGTCGGTTTTTATCAGTGGCTTGCGCATCTCTATCCGAATGTTTCAGTCGCTCCTGACTGGTCCTTGGGGGTCTTGTTCGGGGCAGGCGGAATGGCTGGCATGTACCTCGGTGCGCGTTGCCAGAAACATGTCCCGGCAAAGGCAATCAAATGGATGCTTGCAGGAATCATCACGGTAACCGCAGCAAAATATGTCTTCGAATTCTTTGGGCATTGAAACACACCTCGCGTTCTCGGGCTGCGTCGTAATAGATTTTTACGCCACCACCGAGAGTGAGCATTATCGTATCGCGATCAACTCTATCTGAAAGGTGAGATCCTTGCCGGCTAAAGGCGGATTGGCATCCAGGGTCACATGGGTGGGATTGACCTCGGTGACCCTGACCTGGATCAGTTCCCCTCCCGCCCCTCCCATCTCCAGCCTCTGACCGACCTGCAGATCGAGATCCGGCGGAATATGCTCCCGCGGAGTCTCCATTTTCAGGGCCTCATCATAGGACCCATAGGCTTTGGCGGCAGGGATGGTTACACGTTTGGAATCCCCCGCACTCATTCCGAGAACGGCCTCTTCAAAACCGGCAATAACCTGACCCCTCCCGATCACAAATTCCAGCGGTTCATGTCCTGCCGATGAGTCAAACACCGAACCGTCGGCCAGTGTGCCTGTATAATGGATCTTGACCGTGTCGCCTTGCTTTGCTGCCGCCATTGTCTCTCCTTTCATTTCGGGCTCCGAGCCATCGGGACCCAGGTCATGGTTAAAAATGCGGACATTATAGCATACTCTTTTCTCGATTGGTACCGGCAAACAATCCCCTCGTGCAATGCCGGAGAGGAGAGCCTCCGCCAAAGGAGACGAATACTCATGGTAATTCAGGCAAAAAATGGCTATACCTCTTTTTGTACCGGCTCCATCTTTTCGGCTGTACCCCTGCATCCGGAAGGGGATATGATGAGGAACCCCTCCCGCAGGCCGGATGTTCCGGGGACAGCCGGCCACTTCCTGAATGACCGGACGGGAACTATCCGGAGTTCAATCGGCCGGATTCTTGAGAATGACCCATGAAAATGTCTGAAATGATCCCATGAAAAAAGTCATTGTGGTCGGCGGTGGAGCCGCCGGATTGATCGCGGCAGGTCAGGCGGCCATTGCCGGCGCCGAGGTCCTGCTCTTAGAAAAAATGCAACGCCCCGGACGCAAGCTCTGCATCACCGGCAAGGGCCGCTGCAACCTGACCAACATCGCGGAGCTGCCGGACTTTCTTGCCCATTTCGGCCGGAACGGCCGGTTTTTGCGACAGGCATTTTCCCGGTTTTTCACCCCCGACCTGATGGATTTTTTTACCGGTCTTGGCCTGGAACTGGTAACGGAGCGGGGCGGCAGGGTCTTTCCTGCCAGCGGCAAGGCCCCGGATGTGCTGAAGGTCCTGCAAAAATGGCTCACGGGACTGGGCGTTGTCAGCAGATGCACCTCGCCTGTGGCAGGGCTTCTCCTTGACGGCGGCCGGATCACCGGCATCCTCTGCGCCGACCGGAAAATACCGGGAGATGCGGTGATCCTCGCCACCGGCGGCGCCTCCTATCCGGCCACCGGCTCCACCGGGGATGGGTATGCCCTGGCCGAGGCTGCAGGCCATACCATCGTCCCGATCCGCCCGGCCCTCGTTGGGCTGGTGACGGCGGGAGATACCGCGGGGAAAATGGCCGGTCTCAATCTTCGGAATATTGGAGTGCGGATGCTTGTCGACGGCAAAAAGAAGAGGCAGGCCTTCGGCGAGATCGCCTTCACCGAGTTCGGCCTGAGCGGACCTGTTACGCTTACCTGCAGCGGCGAGGTTGTCGATCTTCTGCGAGACGGAGGAAAGGTCGTCTTTTCCCTGGACCTGAAGCCCGCTCTGGAGGAGGCAAAACTCGACGCTCGGCTCCAGCGTGACTTCGCCGCCCGCGCCAAGGAACACTTCGACAGCGTCCTGCGCGGCCTGCTGCCTCGGGAGATGGTCCCGGTCTGTGTCGAGGCGACCGGCATCCCGCAGGATAAGCCGGCAGGCGAGATCACCGCCCGGGAGCGTAGACGCCTGCGCACCTGGATCAAGGACTTCCGGCTGGAGATCACCGGCCACCGGCCGCTGGACGAGGCAATCGTTACCGCCGGGGGCGTACATATCCGGGAGATCGATCCGCGCACCATGGAATCCCTCAAAATCAAAGGGCTCTATTTTGCAGGCGAGCTCCTCGATATCCATGGCGATACCGGCGGCTATAACCTTCAGGCCGCCTTCTCCACCGGCTGGCTGGCCGGCCGGTCCGCCGCCGGGCAGGAGGGGACAGACAAGAATCTTTGAGCGCCGTACCCTCGTAACGGGTAACTGCTATCTCCAGGTCGTTAATTCGCTCACACCTGTTTTTATTTCATCCAAGGTATCCGCGAAGAGAAAATCTTCGGGGGCCTTGGTATGGGTATGCACGTCCTGGGCCTTATCAGCCAGAACGGACAATCCGCATTGCAACAGGATTCCTTTGAGCTTATGGGCGTGGTGTCCCAGTGCCGGGTAATCTTTGTCCCGCAGTGCCTTTTCCGCATTGTCGATGAGTTCGGCAAGGCTTCTGTGGGCAATGGCTATCACATGTGCAATCTGTTCATCGGGCAGATTGGTTGTGGTCTTGATATAGTGGTTGATCCGGTTCGTTAGATTTTCCGGGGAGGCTGCTTCGGTAGGCGTATCTCTCTCCTTTTTGCTGCCGCATGGCGGGGATTGAATGAGTGACTGCAGGGTGGCGAGAATCCTGTGATGCTGGAAAGGCTTGCTGATATAGTCATCCATGCCTGCGGAGAGACATCTTTCCTTGTCCTCATCCATGGCCAGGGCCGTCATGGCAATAATCGGTACATGTCGTCCTTTGAGCTTTTCAGCAAGAGCATTGTTGAGAGTGTCCGGCAGTTCTCCGGGTGCGGACAGCCCCTTTTCCAGAGCACGGATAATGGCGGTTGCGGTTAGGCCATCCATCTCCGGCATCTGCACATCCATGAAAATGATATCAAAATCTTGGACCGCCAATATCCCGAGGGCCTCCAGGCCGCTTTTTGCGGCGGTTACCAGATGATCCTGTTCGAGCATCATGCTTGCGACTTCGCGGTTCATTTCATTATCGTCCACAAGCAGGATGTGTAGACCTCGGGTCTGCCGCTCTGGACGCGGTTCTCTCCCCGTACCCGCTGCCGTTATTTCTTCCGTGCCGGGTCTCAGCCTTACAATGAAATGAAAAGAGCTGCCGGAATTTGTCCGGCTTTCGGCCCAGATGCTTCCTTCCATCATGGCCACGAGTTGTTTGCAGATTGACAAGCCCAGGCCTGTACCTCCATACTGCCTGGCATAGGAGGTGTCGGTCTGTTCGAAACTGTTAAAGATCAACGTCAGTTTCTCCGGCCGGATGCCGATGCCGGTATCGGTGACCCTGAAATGCAGCGAGTACTTGTCATCACTTTCTTTTTCCTTCTCAGGGGCGACGGCGATGGTCACGGATCCTGACGGGGTGAACTTGACGGCATTGCCTACCAGATTGAGAAGAATCTGCCGCAGCCGCATGTCATCCCCGATAAATACGGGAGGCAGGTCGCTCTGTACGGTGGCCAGCAGCTCCAATCCTTTTTTCCCCGCCAGAACGTTCATGGTGGACACGACGCCTTCCAGCAGGTGGTGAAGGTTAAAAGGGAGAGCGTTCAACTGGAGCTGTCCAGCTCCCATCTTCGAAAAATCGAGAATATCGTCTATAATACCAAGGAGATGTTCCGTTGAAGAATACACCTTCTCAATATAGTTCCGCTGTTGGTGATCAAGATTGGTCTGTAATGCCAAATGCGACATGCCCATGATGGCATTCATTGGCGTACGTATTTCGTGCGACATGTTGGCAAGGAACCGGCTTTTGGCTTTGTTGGCGTTTTCGGCAATGTGCTTTGCCTCGATCAGAGCCTTTTCGGTTTCCTTTTTATCCGTGATATCGACGCTATATTCTATGATCTGTATCAGCGTTCCGGCTTCGTCGTATATAGGATGTCCATGGACCTCGACAATTCGTTTCTCACCTTTTGCATTCAAATGTATATGTTCAACGATCACCGAGCCGCCGTCCTTCTTGACTTCCATGATAGGACAGGGATGTTCGTCGCTCCGGCACGGATGCGACAGGCCATGCGTCAGACGGTAGCAGGTCTTCTGTGCACCGGAAAGGTCAAGCCCTGCAGTTTTATTTGCCAGAACAATCTCATGAGTGCGAACATCAATCACGTAAAAAGGATGCGAGATGGCATTAATCACGGAGCCCAAAAATACATTCTGCCATCCAAGTTCCTTTTTCGATTTGAGAAGGGACCGATTCAGGGCGCGAAGTTGCCGTGTACGTTTGTCGACCTCGCTTTCCAGCGTGTCGTTCAGATTTTTCAATTCATTCAGTGTGTAATGGGTCAGCGATATGATCCCATACACAAAGAGGGAACCTCCCAGAAAAACAGTGCCGATCAGGATCTCAAGAGGAAAATTGACATGTGTGAATTGGATCAGAAGATAACCGCAGTAGCCGATAAGGAAAAAGCAGATGAGGAAGGTCAGCAATAACCATTTTGACTGGAGCGACGGGGGAACGATATGATGCAATCGCCGGCTTAAAACCACCGACACAAGGAGTATCGCCGCACCTGCGGCGACCATTAGCATGAGTATCGAATGTATTGCATCAAAAGGAGCGATGGTTCACCTCTGTTGAAAGTTTAATCTCAAGGAGTTCAGTTGTTCCGGTGCGGAGCAGAGGCGCCTTATGCATCCTCTGAGGAATCCTCTGAGCCGTTAGATTTTAACTGCCTAGAATATTTTCGGCTATTCGGCCTTCGTGGTCAAGAAAAAGGTGGTTTATCAGGAAAAAACATACCTGAAATTCAATACCTGAATTCTCTGCGACATGGACAGTTGCCCGGAAATGTGGCACTCTATCCGGAGTCGCTTGATTGAAATTCCAGAGGAGATCCCGAAATGAAAAAGAAACTTGCACGGCTCAAGACACGCCTGGCGGAGATCGATGATCTCCATATGGCAGCTTCTCTGCTCGATTGGGACCAGCACACCTATATGCCGCCCGGGGGCGCGCAGGCCCGCGGCCGGCAGCTGGCGACCCTGGCCAAAATCGCCCAGGAAAAATTCATCGATCCCCGGCTGGGAAGGCTCCTCGACGGCCTGCTTCCCTACGAAGAGAGTCTGCCCTCTGACTCCGATGACGCCGCGCTTATCCGTATCACCCGCCGCGACTATGAACTGGCCGCCAAGGTTCCACCGGAATTTCTGGCCCGGTTCAATATCCACGCGGCCGATTCCTACCAGGCCTGGACGGAGGCCCGGCCAGCCGGCGATTTCGGCAGGGTTCTGCCGTATCTTGAAAAAACCCTTGATCTGAGCCGTCAATTTGCCGGCTTCTTTCCCGGCTACGAGCATATCGCCGACCCGCTGATCAGCGCCTCCGATTACGGGGTCAAGGCGTCCCGGGTCCGAAGGCTCTTTGCCGGCCTGCGCGCCCGTCTTGTCCCGATGGTGCAGGCAATCACCTCCCGGCAGGCGGCGGACGATACCTTCCTGCATGCCCGCTACCCGGAGGCCCGTCAGCTGAAATTCGCCCGGGAGGCTGTCCGGCGGATAGGCTATGATTTTGACCGCGGCCGTATCGACAAGACCCATCATCCCTTTATGACCAAGTTCTCACTAGGAGACGTCCGTATTACCACCCGGGTCCGGGAAGACTTCCTGGGCGAGGCGTTTTTCAGCACGCTGCACGAGGCGGGGCATGCCCTCTATGAGCAGGGGATCGACAGGACCTACGAGGCGACTCCGCTGGGAGGAGGGACCTCCTCGGGGGTCCACGAGAGCCAGTCCCGCACCTGGGAGAACCTGGTCGGGCGCAGCCGTGGATTCTGGGAATTCTTCTATCCTAAGCTCCAGGCGGGATTTCCGGATCAGTTGCAGGGAGTCCCGCTTGATCGCT
>JAJYAX010000062.1 GCA_021779275.1 Deltaproteobacteria bacterium
ATCATGTCGGGGGCTTCGCTGTCGGCACCTGGATTGCCGGCGCCTCCGTCTGCGGGATTGCGCTCTGTGCGAGGCTCCCCGATTGGAAGCCGTTGGTGCGGATCCTGGTGATCGGCAATATCGGGCTATGGGGCTACTACGTGTTTCGGGCCGTCGGCAGCTTCCGGCACTTCTTTTCCGCCGGGGCCTGGCGGAAGGTGCATGGGGTGCTGTTTCTCTCTACGGTCAGCACGCAATCGCTGGTTATCGTCTGGAAGGTGGCCTTTGGTGCAAGCAGGGCGTATACGCTTGTTGCTCCCTGGGTAATCTTGCTGGGGGTGATCTTCTATTGTGTGAGCTTCTCTCTTATCGCCCGGCGCTACGTAGGTGAAGGTGCGGCTGTCGATCTGGACCAGGGCTGGTTCAACACCAACTGTATCACCCACGGGGCGATGTCCATCACCGGACTGGCGAGCGCGGTCTCCGGCGTGGTCCCGCCGGACCTCACCCTGCTGATCTGGCTCTGGGCCATATGCTGGTTTGTCATTATCGAGACCGTCGAGATTGCTCGGGCAGTTATTCGCACCAGGCTTCATGGAATCGCGGGCGGGCTTCTTGTCTATGATCCGACACAGTGGTCCAGAAACTTTACCTTCGGCATGCTCTATGCCTTTACCCTGAACTTCGATATCTCACAAAGCGTCGCCGCAGACACCTTTCTACTGCCGCTCCACCAGGCTGTCGTCGACTATTTCGCCTGGGTGGTCCTTCTCCTGCTGCTCGCTGAAATTTTTATCTTCTTCCGTGATCGCTTGTCTCTTTCAGAAACGGGTTAATACCGTGAGCCTTTTCTGCTATTCCGGAATCTTGCGCCGGAATTCAATCCAGCTCCGGAAGAAATAGCCTAAAGGCGCACTCCAGATATGGACGAGACGGCTGAAGGGCGAAAAGGCCAGCAGGGCCAGGGCGCTGAGGATGTGAACCTTGTAGCTCAAGGGAACATTCTGCATCAGGGCCGGGGCGGGTGTGAAGGTGACGATGCCGCGGATCCAGGGGGCAATCGTGTCCAGAATATAATAGTCCCCGAAGAGGACATTATAAAGGCCGGCGCCGGAGACGAAGATCAGGCCTCCCAGGGTGATCAGGTCGTTTACGCTCGTGGTGAGCCTTATCCGCAGAATGGTGAGGCGGCGATACATGAGCAGTCCGAGGCCGATAAATGCGGCGATGCCCGTCGCCATCCCGTTGTAGTGTGCCAAAAATGTGTGGGTTGCGCCATTGATTCCCATGAGGTCAAGAAAGCGCTGGGGGATCAGAAGCCCCCCGGCATGTCCGAAAAAGACCAGCATCATGCCCCAGTGAAAGAGTGTTATCCCGAGGAACAGCTTCTTCTTTTCCAGGAACTCACTGGATCGTGCGTTCCATTCGTAGCGGTCGGTGAGATAGCGCGAGGCATGGCCGAAGACAAACACGGTCAGCGCGATATAGGGGAAAACAAGAAACGCCAGGGTGTTGGCCGCATTCATATCAGACCTCCTTGTTTCTTTTATCAGCAAAGGCAAGCGCCCGGGGCCGGAGGATATCGGCCGCCAGGCCCATAAGGTTTGCATAAGGATGCTGCTTTTCTGTAAGCCTCAGGGCAAGACCCGCCACGGCGCCCAGGCAGGACCAGAGCAGGCCCGCGTCTTCAGGCTCCGGACAGACTGCGAGAAACTCCAGCATCAGGGGCAGATAATCCGGCAGCTCGCCGATGGCGGCGTCAAAACCCGCCCTGTGGTAGACCCACAGGAGTCCCGCCAGGGCCTTGCCGCGGTCCTCGCTGTCGCCCAGGAGATGATAGGTCAGGTGCAGACTGGTGGCCGCATCGAGATCAAAGGCCCGGGTATAGACTTCCTGCAGCTCTATGGGCGGCGTGCCTCCGGCATAGGCCAGAAATCCCCGCAGGATTTCCCTCCGTCGCAGATCCTCCACCTCCTCCACCAACTCGTTCAGGTCAGCCAGACCTTCAATCCAGGGATTGTCCGGGTACTCCAGCAGGAAGGCCAGCAGCTTGCATTGCATTCGCTCATTTTCGGTCACAAGATCCATACCTTCCCCTTACCGGCGCTCGGGGAAGCCGCCGCAGCCCTGAATGCCATGCAGCGGACTTTTGTCCGGATGGGAGGCGGTCGGCAGCACAAACCGGTCCTCCAGTCGGGCGATGGCCAGAAGATCGTACATCTTCAGGATGCTCGCGGAATCAAGGCCGACGGACGCTGCAATGGCCTCGCCGGCCTTGTTTTCGACCCGTACCGAACGCATGTAGGCCCGGACCGCGGCCAGCCGCCGGAGGGCCAGCCGCACCGGCGCCTCATCGCCCGCCGTGAGCAGGTTGGCCAGGTATCTGACCGGGATTCTCAGATTATCGACAGCGGCCATGATATCCTGGTTTTCTGCAAGCGCTTCCATGGGGCTCAGCGGCGGGATATACCAGACCATGGGCAGGGTCCGGAATTCAGGATGCAGCGGTAGAGCCAGCCGCCAGGTCTTGGCCAGCAGATAGACGGGCGACCGTCGGGCGGCGGCAAGCACCTGTTCCGGGATGCCCTGGCTCCGGGCGGCGGCAATGGTTTCCGGATCCGACGGGTCGCAAAGGAGATCCAGATGAGACGGATAGATCTCTCTGTCGGTTGTAGCTCCGGCGGCCTCCTGGATGCGGTCTGCGTCATAGAGGACCACGCCCACATAGCGGATCCGGCCTACGCAGCTGTGGGCGCATAGCGTTGTCAGTCCGGCCTCCAGCCGGGGGTAGCAGAAGATGCACTTCTCCGACCGGCCGGTCTTCCAGTTGAAATAGACCTTTTTGTAGGGGCAGCCGGACACGCAGTAGCGCCAGCCCCGACACCGCTCCTGATCGACAAGGACGATCCCGTCCTCATCCCGCTTGTACATCGCCCCCGACGGGCAGGAGGCGACACAGGCCGGGTTGAGGCAGTGCTCGCACAACCGGGGCAGGTAGAACATGAAGACCTGCTTGAAGGACAGATAGATGGCGTGATCGAGACCGCTGAAGTTGCTGTCCCGGACCCCTGTCTCGCAGACACCGGCCAGGTCGTCCTCCCAGTTGGGTCCCCATGTAATATCCATGGGCTCACCGGTAAGCTGGGATCTGGGGTGGATTGCCGGCTGGTGCTTTTTGCCGGGCGCACTGATCAGGGACTCATAATCGTAGTCCCACGGTTCATAGTAGTCGTCGATGATCGGCAGGTCCGGGTTGTGAAAAATACGGGAGGCCTTGTGGATGCGTCCGCCGGCCTTGAGGCGAAGCTCTCCCTTGTCCCTGGTCCAGCCGCCTTTATGGATTGCCTGGTTCTCCCACTCTTTGGGATAGCCGATGCCGGGTTTGGTCTCCACGTTGTTGAACCACATATATTCGGCCCCCTGACGGTTGGTCCAGACATTCTTGCAGGGGATGCTGCAGGTATGGCATCCGATGCACTTGTCCAGGTTGAGCACCATGGAGAGCTGGACTTTAATCTTCATACCACTCCACCTCCCCGGCCTTGCGTACCACGATCAACTCGTCGCGCTGGGAGCCGACCGGACCGTAGTAGTTGAAGCCGTAGCTGAGTTGGGCGTAGCCGCCGATCATATGGGTCGGTTTGACCGAGATGCGACTGACGCTGTTGTGGGTGCCGCCCCGCTGGCCGGAAAGCGGCGCTCCCGGTGTGTTGATAAGACGCTCCTGGGCATGGTACATGAAGGCCTTGCCCGGAGGGATCCGATGACTGACCACGGCTCGTGCCATGACGACGCCGTTTTCATTGAAGCACTCAAGCCAGTCATTGTCCTTGACCGTAAGCGTTCGGGCATCCTCGTCGCTGATCCAGATGGCCTCGCCGCCCCGGAACAGGGTGAGCATGATCAGGGTATCGGAATAGGTGCTGTGGATCGACCACTTGGAATGAGGGGTCAGGTAGTTCAGCGCCAGGGCCTTGCGGCCGTCCTTCACTATACCCGGCCTCATTCTGGCAAGAGAGTCCGAGACACTGTACGGGCGATTGTCCGGCGGCAGGTGGACCGGCGGCCGGTAGAGGGGGAGTCCCTCGCCGAAATCGAGCATCCAGGGATGGTCCAGATAGAACTGGGCCCGGCCTGTCAGGGTCCTGAAGGGCACCTTTTCCTCGATGTTGATCACGAAAGGCGAGTACCGCCGGGTCTCCGATTCGATGCCGCTCCAGACCGGCGAGGTGATGATCTTCCGGGGCTGCGCGGTAATATCGTTAAAGGTGATCTTCTCGTCACGGCGGCCCGCGCTCAGATGGGAAAGCGACAGACCGGTCTTCTTCTCGACTCCGGCCCAGGATTTAAAGGCGGTCTCGCCGTTGGTCTCCGGCGCCAGCCGCAGGATGGCCTCGGCCGCCTGCCTGCCTGTGGCAAGCGAGGGCATGCCCTGGCTCTTGCCGGGGTCCGTCACCGTGCCCAGTTCCGCCGCCAGCTCGGCATACTCTTCCTGTCCCGGCCAGGCAACCCCCTTGGAGCCTATGCCGACCGTATGGACCAGCGGTCCCAGGGCCGTCATCATCTTATAGGCATTGGGGAAATCCCGGGTAATCACCGACAGCTGGGGCATGGTTCGTCCCGGGATCGCTTCGGCCTCTCCCTTGCTCCAGTCGGCAACCTCGGCCTGGGCAATCTCGCCTGGACTGTCATGCATCAGCGGGGTGGCCACCAGGTCCTTGATCTCCCCCAGGTGCACCGCCGCAAGCTCAGAGAATTTGTGGGCGATGGTGGCGAACTGATCCCAGCTGGTCTTTGCCTCCCAGAGCGGGTCGACGGCCGGGTTGAAGGGATGGATGAAGGGGTGCATATCGGTGGTGCTGAGGTCGTGCATCTCGTACCAGCCTGCGGCCGGCAGGACGATGTCCGAGTACATGGCGCTGGTGGACATCCGGAGTTCCAGGGTGACCAGGAGGTCGAGTTTGCCCCTGGGTGCCGGCTCCCGCCACTCAATCTCCGTGGGCTTAAGGGGGCTTTCGTCGTTGAAGACGGCGTTTTCCACCCCCAGGAGATGCTTCAAGAAATATTCATGGCCCTTGCTGCTGGCTCCCAGGAGATTGGCCCGCCAGAGGAACAGCATCCGGGGAAAATTATCCGGGTGATCGGGATCCTCCACCGCAAAGCGGAGACGTCCATCCTTCAGTTGCTCAAGGGCATGAGCGACGATACCGGCGTCCGTCTGCGCCCCTTTATCCACTGCCTCCCGGCAGATGTCCAGGGGATTGCGGTTGAACTGCGGGTAGGACGGCAGCCAGCCAAGCCGGACCGCGATGACGTTGTAGTCGGCCATGTGCTTCGGTCTTTCGGGGCCGGCCATGGGCCAGAGCAGGGATTCGGCCGTGCTGTCATCATAGCGCCACTGGTCTGTGGCGAAGTAGAAAAAGGAGGTGCCGTTTTGCTGTCTGGGTGGCCGCGTCCAGTCAAGGCCAAAGGCCAGTTGCGCCCAGCCCGCTTGGGGCCGGACCTTCTCCTGGCCAACATAATGGGCCCAACCGCCGCCGTTGACCCCCTGGCAGCCGCAGAGGGTGGTCAGGTTGATGATGGCCCGGTAGATCATATCGCTATGATACCAGTGGTTGGTGCCCGCTCCCAGAAAGATCATCGACTTGCCATGGGTCGTATCGGCATTTTCCGCGAACTCCCGGGCCACCCGGATTACGTCCTGCCGGGGCACACCGGTAATGGCCTCTTGCCAGGCCGGGGTGAAGGGGCCGGGATCGTCATAGCCTGCGGGGTACTGCACCGAAGGGTCGAGACCTCCGTCCTTATCTTCACCTCTTGCGATCCCTAAGTGGGCGCACGTCAGATCGAATACCGTGGTCACCAAGATCTCGCCCGTGGGCGTCCGGAGCTTCTTCACCGGCACCCGGCCGTTTTTGGCGCCCGGACCGTGCTCGTCGAAATAGGGCAGGGTGACCGTCCGCCAGCCGTCGTTCTCAGCCGCGTAGGTGAGCAGCGGATCGACAGCGGCGCCGTTTTCGGAATTCTGCAGATGCAGGTTCCAGCGGCCGCCGGTCTCGTCCCAGCGAAACCCGATGCTGCCGTTGGGGACCACCCAGGTCTTTGTCACGCCATCGAGGAAAACCGTCTTCCAGCGCGGGTTTGTCGCCTTCGTTTTCAGGATTGCTGCGGTTAGAAATCGGCCGGAGACCAGACGGTCGCCCGCAGGTTCAAGTATGACTGCAAAGGGCAGGTCGGTGAACTGTTTGGCATAACCGACAAAATAGGCGGTTTGGTGATCGATATAGAATTCCTTGACGATCACATGGGTCATGGCCATGGCCAGGGCCGCATCGGTACCCGCCCGGGCCGGCAGCCAGGTATCGGCGAACTTGACATATTCCGCATAATCAGGGGCCACCGCCGCGACCCGTGCTCCACGATACCTGCCCTCGGTGAAGAAATGGGCGTCCGGGGTCCGGGTCATGGGCAGATTGGTTCCCCAAACGATCATATAGGTCGACTCATACCAGTCGGCGCTCTCCGGCACGTCCGTCTGCTCGCCCCAGATCTGAGGCGAGGCCGGCGGCAGATCGGCGTACCAGACGTAAAAGCTGATGACGGAGCCGCCGATCAAGGAGAGGAATCGCGTCCCTGCCGCATAGGCCACCATGGACATGGCAGGTATCGGGGTAAAACCGAAGATCCGGTCGGGGCCGTAGCGTTGAATGGTATGGATGAGAGAGGCGGCGATGATGGTCGAGGCCTCGTCCCAAGAGAGGCGGACCAGACCGCCTTTGCCCCGGTCGCGCTGGAACTTTCTTTGTTTTTCAGGGTCGTTTATGATATCACGCCAGGCCCTCACCGGATCGCCATGGACGGCCAGCGACTGTCGCCAGAGTTCCAGCAGGGAGGAACGGATAAGCGGGTATTTCAGGCGGACCGGGCTGTAGGTATACCAGGAAAAGGTTGCTCCCCGGGGGCATCCCCTGGGTTCGTGGTTGGGGAACCCCGGGCCGCAAGCCGGATAATCGGTGGCCTGGGTCTCCCAGACGATGATCCCGTTCTTTACGTAGACCTCCCACGAACAGGAGCCGGTGCAGTTGACGCCGTGGGTGGAGCGCACCTTCTTGTCGTACTGCCACCGGTCGCGATAAAAGTGTTCCCATTCCCGCTGACCGCAGCGGTTTTCGGCCCAGCCGCCGGAAAACCGCTGCTTCCGGCAGCCGTCTGCGGTGCTGCGGGGGCGAAAAAAACGAAGCCGTTTCATGAAATCTCTGCCGGACATCACTTCCTCCATAAGAGAGGCAAAACGTTTCCGCACGGAACCGGAGAAAACCTGCCCGCTCCTGCAATGAGCAGGCCCGTGTCAGTGTTTCGCGGTTAATGATCGTGCTTGAGATGGTTGATTCAACTTCAAGGCTATCCGCAATAATCAATGATGTAATTGACTTAGGTCAATTGTTGGAAGGGCGCTGAGGAGGGCCTTGGAGATGAGGCCCTCCTTATCGTGTTTTGACTCTGTTCCGATCCGTCAATGCCCTGCCATCATGGCAGCCACATCCGCTTCGGGAGTGGTGATGGCCTTGAGATTGAATTTTTCAATCAGGGCCTTGCCGACGTTGGGCGAGAGGAAGCCGGGCAGAGTCGGTCCCAGCCGGATTCCCTTGATCCCTAAGGAAAGCAGGGCCAGCAGGACCAGGACCGCCTTCTGCTCATACCAGGCGATATCGAAAGAAAGCGGCAGGTCGTTGATATCCTTGAGTCCGAAGGCCTTTTGCAGCTCCATGGCGATCACGGCCAAAG
>JAJYAX010000063.1 GCA_021779275.1 Deltaproteobacteria bacterium
GCCGACCAGTGCAATCTTCCAGATGACCTTCCGGCTGCGCACGAAATTCATCAGCGCGGTCATCGTCCCGAGCATGCCGGCAAACTTATTGGTCCCCAGGGCCATCTGCGGCGGGATGCCGGCCACCAGCAGGGACGGCATCAGGATGAGCCCCCCGCCTCCGGCGACGGCATCGATCAGGCCCGCCAGAAACGACATCCCGGAGAGCAGGGAAATAACGGTCAGGGTCATGGGCGAGCGCTCAGAGGGACTCCGCCTCCCAGGCGCGCAGGACCTGCTCCGCAGGCAACTCCGTTAACGGCTGCCGCCTGGCCGACGGCCGGCCATCGATCCGGGCCGGGAAGAGGACCTCGGCCGCCCGGTCTATGTCGGCGCGCACAAGACCGCGCTCGCGGACCTGAGGATGATCGCCGACCTCATCGTGGGCCAGGACCGGTTCAAGACAGCAGTCGACCTGATCCGCCAGCTCGCGCCATTCCTGAAAGGTACGGGAGCCGAAGAGATCCTGCAGATCGGCAATCAAGGTCTCCTGCGGCAAGGCCTCCTGCTGCCGCCCTGTCCAGTCGGGACGACCAACCGCCTCACAGAAGGCCGACCAGAACTTTGCCTCAATGGCGCCAAAGGCCATGAAACGGTCATCGGCGGTCCTGTAGATATGGTAATAGGCGGCGCCGCCGGTCAGCAGGCCGTGCCCTCGTTCGATCAAGGCCGGATGGCGAGCCGCTGTGGTCAGCCCCACCGACTGCCAGGAAAGAGCCGTCTCGAAGAGGCTGACATCGATAAAGCTCCCCTTGCCGGAAACGCCCCGGCGCACAAGGGCGCCAAGGATGGTGATGACCGCCTGCTGGGCGCCGGCATGGTCGGCCAGAGGCGGAAAGGTGATCACCGGCTCAGCCTCGGTGCCGGTGGCGGACAAGCCGCCCGTCAGCGCCACATAGGTCAGGTCGTGGCCGCCGCGCAGCCGGTGGGGGCCGGTCTGGCCAAAGCCGGAGAGGGCGCAGTGAATAAGACCAGGGTTGCACTGGGCAAGCCGCTCCCGGCTGAAACCGAGACGCTCCATGACCCCGGGCCGGAAGGATTCCAACAGGATATCGGCCCGGCTCACCAGCCGCTCAAAGACGGCGCGGCCAGCTTCGGTCTTCAGGTCAAGCCGGACCACCGATTTGCCGGCATTCACCTGTTTATAGAAGGGGGAGACACCGTCCTCGTCCACGAAGATGAAGCCGCGCATGGGATCCCCGGCCGGGGGCTCGATCTTGACGACCTCCGCGCCCAGATCGGCCATGATCTGGGCCGCAAACGGACCGGGAAGATATTGACTGAGATCCAGGACCTTCATCCCGGCAAGATAGCCTGGTTCGACGTTCATAACACCCTCCTCTTTCCCGCGAAAAACTCCTTGAGCGTTCATATTTAAGACACCAGCCTGCCTTTGTACCAAAGATCTTTGGTTAAGGCACCAGATTTTAGATAGTTCCAGATTCCGGCCGTGACCCTTGCGGGTCAACTCACCAAAAGCCGTCATAAAAAATTTTCTTGTGAACCACGAAGAGAGAAAAACAACCTTCCATCTCTTTTTCCTTCGTGTCCTTGGCGCTCTTCGTGGTAAAAATTTATACGATTACACGGCAATCAAAGCTCCGACTTCAGAAACGCGAACAGACGAAATCATCGGCTAGTATTTTTTCCGACACATTCGCATCCGGATTCCGTCCCATTGATTGAATCAGTCACAAACAGTTTCTACAGCACGTAGACCTCATCAAAAAAAGGAGAAGAAATGCGAACCACCAAACTGGCCATTATTCTGGCGACACTTGTACTCCTCGGCGGATGCAGCAATTCCACGGCTCCCGAGCCGAAAGAAGAAGCCCAGAAGGTATCCCAAGAGGCTGCTCAGCAACCGAAACCGCAGGTCCCCGCAACATCCATTGCTCCGCCGGAACAGGAGATGCGAGGCAGGGAGGCGCTTTCGACGGCGGCCACCCTGAAAAAAATGTCCGGCACGGCCATGAACACCGCTGCGGGTTCGCCAATGGCTGAAAGACGGCCGGGGATGATGAGTCCGCCGCCCCCTGACGCCTCCTCTTTTCAACCACCCGCGATGAATACCGAATCCTATACCCCCGTTGACGAAAACGGCTTCATCGCCACCGCCAACGATCCGCTCTCCACCTTTTCCATCGACGTCGATACCGCCTCCTACAGCAATATCCGCCGCTTTGTCGCCGAGGGCGCCCTCCCGCCCGTCGACGCGGTGCGGATCGAAGAAATGGTCAATTATTTCTCCTACAGCTATCCGGAACCGGCAAAGGGACCCTTTTCCGTGACCACCGAGGTCGGCCCCAGCCCCTGGCAGCCGGAATACAAAATTGTCCGCATCGGTCTGAAGGCCAGGGATATCAACAAAAAGGATCTTCCTCCCTCCAATCTGGTCTTTCTGATCGATGTCTCCGGCTCCATGAGCCAGCCGAACAAACTGCCGCTCCTGAAACAATCCATGAAGATGCTGGTTGAGCAGCTGGATAAAAACGACCGGGTCTCCATTGTGGTCTATGCCGGCGCCGACAGTATCGCCCTGCAACCGACCATGGGTGACCGAAAGGCCGAGATCGACCAGGCCATCGACTCGCTTTCGGCGGGCGGTTCGACCTACGCCTCGCACGGGATACTGACCGCCTATGAACTGGCGGAACGGACCCGGATGCCCAAGGGCAACAACCGGGTGATCCTGGCCTCGGACGGGGACTTCAATGTCGGGGTCACCAGCCGCGGCGAACTGACCCGCCTGATCGAGGAAAAACGGCAATCGGGGATCTATCTCACCGTGCTGGGTTTCGGCATGGGCAACTATCATGACGACACCATGGAGGTCCTGGCCGACAAGGGCAACGGCAACTATGCCTATATCGATTCCCTGCTGGAGGCCAAGAAGGTCATGGTCCAACAGATGAGCGGCACCATGTTCGCCCTGGCCAGAGACGTGAAGATCCAGGTGGAATTCAATCCGGCCAAAGTCGGCGCCTACCGGCTGATAGGCTATGAGAACCGGGCCCTGGCCGATGAGGATTTCAACAATGATAAAAAGGATGCGGGCGAGATCGGCGTCGGCCATACCGTCACCGCGCTCTATGAGATCATTCCCGCAGGCAGCAAGGCCATCCCCCATGTCGATCCGCTGAAGTACCAGAAGGTCAAACCGGGCGGCGAAAAGGTCTCCGATGAGCTTCTGACCGTTAAGGTCCGGTATAAACCTCTGGATAGCGAGACCTCCACCCTGCTTGACCAGGTGGTAAAAGACCACACGGCCAAACTGGAAGGCACCAGCGACGATTTCCGCTTTGCCGCAGCGGTTGTCGGTTACGGCATGGTGCTCAAGGATTCAAAGCACCTGAATAAATTCGGTCTCCCGGATATCCTGAAGCTGGCCAAGGGCGCCAAAGGCCGGGATACCGAGGGCTACCGGGCCGAGTTTATACGTCTGGTGGAGATGAGCGAACTGCTAAAAAAATAGGGACGGCATGTGCCTGGAGCGACTGCCGGGACCCTTCCGGCAGTCGCGGCGAACACATCAAATCCGTAGTAAAAGTTACCGGGAAGGTCCTGGAGTCCTCTTGACTTTTGTCGTATCTCTGAGCATTTTTCCCAGGATACGAAGACAATCCGCATAAACCTCAGCCAAGAGGCCTGATGATGTCCACCTATATAATCCACCCCATCGTTGTCGGCACCAAGATCTTCGACAAGGGGATGATGACCTATCAGCACGATTACGGCACGCCCTACACCATCCCCATCTACAGCTGGTATCTGGAGGGTGGGGATAAGAAGATCCTGGTCGATACCGGCGAGATGCACCCAGTCCAGTCAGCGGATCGGGAAGCGGCCATCGGCGGCAGGATCCATACCTTGGAAGAGGGCCTTGCTCAGTTCAACCTGACGCCTGCGGATATCGACATCGTCATCCACACTCACCTGCATGCCGATCACTGTGAAAACGACTACAAATGCACGAGAGCCCGCTTCTTCATCCATGAGCAGGAGCTTGCGACCATCAAAAACCCGCATCCCCTGGACTATCGCTATGTGGAGGATTATATCCTGGAGATCGAGGCGGACAACCGGATCGAGGTTGTCAGGGAAGACCGGGAGATCCTGCCGGGTATCAGGGTCATGCACACCCCCGCCCATTCGCCCGGCGGGATGACGGTCTTTATTGATACCGCCAAGGGCAGGGCCGCCATCACCGGCTTCTGCGTGATCAGGGAGAATTTCGAGCCGCCGGCCAGGGTCCGCGCCATGGAGATGGAGGTCATCCCGCCGGGGACCCATATCAACTCCTATGAGGCCTACGACATCATGATCAAGGTCCGGGATATGGCCGATATCATCCTGCCGCTGCATGAACCGGCGTTTGCCGGAACCCACTCCATCGGCTGACGATCCTGATTATTGCACACGACAGGAAAATTGCGCCCTATCCCTACTTCGTGGCGCCGTTTCCGGACGACGTCCCCGGAACAGCGCCATCTTCACCCGAAGCCCCCCCTTCCACTTGTTTCAACAGATGGTTCGGAAGATTGATTGTCCGGAGAAGCATATCGAAGGGGGTCTTGACGATTTCCTTATACGTAGAGGTGCTTATATCCGGATCATCGAGATTCCCGGTGACCGTCAAGGTTATGGTCGGCTGCTTCTGATCGCCAACCAGGATATACCCCAACAGAGGTATCTTGCTGATAGTCTGTTTGGTTTTTCCGACCAGATCTATGTTCATCTTGATGGTATTCTCCGGAAGGCGGATCACTCCGGTCCCGGCCATATCAAGGGCGTTCGATTCAATCGCGAAGGTCTTCACGTCGATAACATCGGTATCGTAGGTGAAGCCCGCATAGAGCTGGTTGAACGGAAGCCCCTGCAGATTATAATCCGGGAGTGAAAAGGTAACGAGATCGGGAACGGTGTTGACAAACGTCAGGACATTGTTCAAGACCGCTCCCTCCTTGAGGACACTGTTGTCGATCTTCATCACCCCGGTGAATTTATCCGACGATCCATTGAGGTAAAAGGACAGTTTTCCCCCGATGAATTTTGATTTTTTGAGAATCCGGTCCATAAATTTTTCATCGAAATCCTGTCCGAGAAGGGTAAAATTTGTGCCGTCCATCTCAAGCTGCGCCTTGCCCTTTCCGAATTTCAGTTGACCCGTGAGCCGCCCGCCCTCGGAATGCGCCCGCAATTCATCAACCGGGGCATTCTGAAAGGGATTCAGATACAATGAACTGTTGTCGGCCTGCATATCCATATCGGGAATTTTCCGGCCGCCCTTCTCTTTTTCGTCAACAGGGTGGTCCGCAAGATAGGTCCGGAGGGCGGCGATATTGTATCCGACACCATTGGAGGTGATGTGCATCCTGTCCGAATTTTCCAGATGGACATCATCATTGACCGTTGCCGCCCAATTGACGCCGTCATATTGCCCTTTAAAGGCGTAGTCATTGACAGGTATGTTGTTCTTGACCAGGAAATCATACTGATAGGTAATATTCCCGGAGAACAGATAGGGGGGATCATCCGTGGCCCCCCAGATATCGATTGCGCCCGCATTCAGGTTGTACTTCCGCAGGAAAGCGGAACGGTCATAGAGCTTCCCCAGGTCTTCAAGATGGAGGACCCAGCCGGAAATCGTATTCCTTTCATACGAAAAGCCTAATTCCGGAATCGTTATCTTCAATCCATTATCTTTTTTCGCGACATCGGCCCGCAGATTCTCGCCGGAAAAATCAAATCTGTTTGTGTTCGTATTCCTGATCGCCAAACGATCAAGGGTAAAAGAGCCCGTGCCGGTGGACAGATCGAATTTCCCCTGCAGAGCCCCATTGAGGATATCACCGAAACGCAGCCCCGCCTGACCTACAGTTATATTTTTTTTCGCATAGTTCAGCTTGAAGGGATCCAGGATTACCTTTTTCCCGTTGATTAGCCATCCGGATTCGGCGGTCGACGAGACATCAAGGGTCTTTCCCAGAACAAAGGCCACCGGGAAATGGGGCTGATCGAGCTTCAGACCATCGGAGTCCCATTTCTGCACATCGGCGACAAGATTGAAGTCCGGTTTTTTAAAATTGAAGTCCCCGGAGAGGAGAAACTGGGCTGAGGGAGAGACACTGACCCTGGTCGCAGGCACGGTCCCGGAAAAATCCCCGGCCTTAAACGAGGCGGTAAACCCCTCGGCCTTCGCGGCCAGCGTCCCTATCTTCCAGGCGGACCCGGAGGCGACGAGCTTTTCACCATCCGGAGACCATTGATATTCCAGGAGAAACGGCCGATCCGCGGTATCCAGGGTCAACCGGGTATCTTCCAAGGGCAGATCAACCTTCTCGACGCCGATTTTAAAATCAGCCTTGCGGGAGGTGATCTTCATATCGCCGGTGGCCTTCATCCTCAGGATATCCTGAAAACCGATGTTCATCCTGGTAATGGTCACTGCGTCATTGGCAAGCGAAAGCGCCGCATCGGTGACGGTATAGGTCTGCTTGTCATACTCAAAGGCGCCTTCCGCCACGCTGAAGTTCCCGTGGGCATTCACATCTATGGTGGCCAGATTGATCGCCAGGGTCAGATCGGCATCCGTCACCCCTTTGGTTTGTTTGAAGGGCAGGTGGATCTCATAAAAATCCAAAAGGGCCAGGATTGCCTCCCCGAGGGGCGCCTGGGTCTTGATATAGGCGGAGAGAACCGGTTCATCGGGGTTGAAATTGATATCCAGCCAGCTTGTTCCCGCATCGACACCGGCATAGGCGGGATGGTGGGGATAGATTTTCAAGATCCCGTTCTCAAAGACCACCGCCGTGGACGGGGCCTTGATGGCCGGCAGCTTCTGCTCAAAGCTGTACTCGGTATCCTGGATCGAGGCCTTCCCGTACAAGGTGTCAAAGACCTTTCCCGGCGCTTTGAAGGGGACAGTCCCCTTGATAGTTTCGAGTGTGAACGAACTCCCCTTCAGGTAATCGGTTATCCACGGCTGGATATCGGGGCCGAGATGAAAGAGTTCGACAACAGGTCTGATAGTGGAAACGCTTGCCGTGCCGCTCCCTTCAAAACTCAACTGATTCCGGTCGGCTTCACAATGGAGCTTCAACGGCAGAGTTCCCGCCAGATCGACCAGAATATCGGCGGTCATTGTATTGTGATTGATATCCAGCTTGATCGTGCCGCTCCCCTGGCTCTGATATTCGAGGCTCTTGAACTGCCTGACAGCAAGATTCATACCGGCGCTGGAAAAAACCACCCCCGTATCGAGGTAATAGGCTGGATCCTGCACGGTCAGCGAACCGGAGCCATTGCCGCTATAGGATAAAGCCGCAACGGTATCGTTCATCACAATTTTCCTCACCGAGATGGACTCAAACCATCTCCCGGCTACATCGGCTGCGGCTAGCGCCTTCCGGATACCCGCGAGAGAAAGCCCCGCCCCTTGCGGCTTTTTGGCCGTGGCGATGGTGATTTCTCCGACATCCAGGGCCAGCTTTTTATCGAGGCGAAGGTTAAACTTCTGCAGTGTTATGCCGCCTGCCGCGTAATGGTCGAATGCAATTCCTTTTTTTAACGTAAAAAAAAGGACGACGCCCAGAAGCGCGAAGATGCTCAGTGATATGGCGCCACTTATGCACAGTCTGGAAATAAATTTTCTCATGTACAGCCTTTCCATTGCTGATCCGTTGGAAGGATATTCCGGAAAAATCCTCTCCGCCCTTGC
>JAJYAX010000064.1 GCA_021779275.1 Deltaproteobacteria bacterium
GCGGGGGGTGATTATTGAAACCTTCATCGGCACGCTTTCCCTCGACAGTCTCGATGAATTGGCGCCCGCCTCCCGTGAGGTTGAAGAGGTCTTTACCATCCCCGTCTCCTGGTTTATCGACAACAAACCGGAGATATATTCCACCAGGGTGGAACTCCAGCCCTCCACTACCGGTCCGGACGGCAGCAAGCAGATCCTGTTGCCGGTGGACGAGCTTGGTCTGCCCGCAATGTATGCCCAGAACCGGGAGGGCATGAAGTACAGGGTGCTGGTGTACAAGACGGAGAGATACCTGATCTGGGGGATAACCGCGGCGATAGTGTTCGAGATGGTGCAGAAGATGATTGGGGTTAAAGAGGGGGAAGCTTGGCCATTATGATAGGGTTTGGTCTCCTCTCTGTTGTCGTCGTCGTGCTTTTGTTTGCCGATTTTTATCGCAAACGGGCGGGCGAATCCCTGAAAGCCGCACGGGATCGTTATGAAAGCATGTTCAGAAACAATGCCGTGGCCCTGTTCGAAGAGGACTGTCTGGCCCTTAAGGCGGAGGTGGAACGACTGAAGGGGCAAGGTGTTACGGATATGATGGGATATCTGAACGCCAATCCGGGCCACGTCCGGGAAATGGCCGGGATGTTGACGATACTGGATGTGAATCCCGCCGCCCTGCACCTTTACGGGGCCGACAGTAAGGAAGACCTGCTGGAGTCCTGCGGGAGGATCTTTCCTCCTGATTCTCTGGACGGTTTCAAACAGGTTGTGGCGGCTATTGCGGACGGCAGGCCACACGTTGAATGTGAAACCGTGAGCCAGAAACTTGCAGGGCAACGGCTCTATGTGATCCTGAGCGCAACCTTTCCACCGTCTCGGGAAGAGTTTTCCAGCATACTCATCAGCGTGGTCGATATCACCGAGCGGAAGCGTTCCCTTGAGGTCCTGCACCGGAGCGAAGAACGTTTTCGCAACGTGTTCGACAATGCGGCCAGCGGTATGGCCCTGGTCGATCTGCGGGGGCGCTACATCCGGGTCAACGAGGAGTTCCAGCGCATGCTCGGTTATACCGCCAACGAGCTGGAATGGAAAAACTGGCAGGAAGTGACGCATCCCGAGGACATAAGCCTGACTAAAAGGATGATTATATCGCTGATCGCCGGTCAGCGGGTCCAGCCTCTGGAGAAGCGATATGTGAATAAAAAGGGCCAGACCGTCTGGGCGCTCTTAAATATTGCCCTGATTCAGAGCGAGAGCCGCAAGCCCCTCTACTATATCACCCAGGTGCAGGATATCTCCCGGATGAAGGAGGAGCAGGAACAGCTGCGCGAAAAGGATGAACGCTACCGGCAGATCTTTGAGGCCGATCTCAGCGGGTTTTATATTGCCCGGCCCGCCGGCGAGCTGGTCATGTGCAATAAGGTCTTTTCTGATCTCGTGGGTTTTTCCTGTATTGAAGAGACCATCGGCATGAATTTATGCCGATTCTTTAAAGAACCCGATCTCTGCCTCCGGTTGCTGCATGATCTGGCCGATAAAAAGAAACTGGAGCATGTCGAGGTGGAATTCATCCGGCGCGACGGGGCGGTGCTCCATGTCCACCTCAACGGGGTGGGGCGGTTCGACTCCCGGGGGGAGTTGATCGAGGTCCTTGGATATCTGATGGATATCACCCGCCAGAAAAACCTGGAAGCCCGTCTTCTCCATGCCGGGAGAGCGGCGTCTACCGCCGCGGCCGGGGGCGTGGAGGTTATTTGAGCGACGAGGTGATGATTGATTTGAGGTTCTTGTGCAGACTGAACTGCTTTTTTGACACGGTCTGTGCGAGGATCATGCTGCGGTTGCCGATCCGGATCCGGGTGCCCGCAAAGACCGTTCCCTGGACATCAATCCGGATCTTGTCGATATTGCCCGTCTCCTCGGCCTGATCGTCACTGTCGAGCCCCCCGCCGCGCGAATAGAGCCCGGTCCCTGGGATCAGGTTCAATTGGAGAAGCTTGAGTTTGGTGTCCGAGACCCCTTCTTCCATTTTCCGGATCTTCTTCGACTTGGCTGCCCCTCCATAGAGCTGCAGCCAACGGATGATCTCGTTCTGCTGCTGAACGATGCTGTCCTGCAGTTCCTGGTGGAGCAGCAGTCTCTTGGCGTCAACGCCTGCGGCGAGCAACGTTGAGCCGCAATTGTCCGAACCGACGTCGGAGAGGGTGAGATTTCCTCCGGCAATAAGATCTCCTCCCATTACCTTGCTCCCGGCCTGGCAGCGAATATTCGATACCGCAGTGATCCTGCTGTAATAGGATTGGGTCCGAATAACCACAATCCCGCCGGATTCCACAGTTCCCTGTTCGATAAAACGGATGTCCACATCGCCCAGGGCCTCGATGCGGGATGTCTTGCCGGTGATCCCGCCTTTGATCACCACATTCGCCTGGCCTGCAACGGTCGCTGACATCACGCTCCCGCCTATCTCGATGTCCCCATCGGCGGTGACCTTGAAGCCGGGGTGGATGGAGCCGCGGATGGACAGAGAATTCCCGGATTCCACATTGCCCGTTTTATAGTTGATATCTCCCGGCAGCAAAAGCCGGGAACAGACCTTGATGGTCGTGTTGTTGACGACGGACAGGACCCCGTCCTTTCTTGCCGTCACCCTCATATCGTCCTCGGAAAAGGCGGCGTCGTTTGCGACCTTGACCTTGATGTCATCGCCCTCTTCCGGTTCAATCACCTCTCCCAGGACATTGATCCCGGTTGATCCGGGAATGGACGGTATCTTTGTGGCGATATGCTGTCCCGCATGGACGCCGACCATGATCCGGCGTTCACGGAAGTCGATGGAGCCGTCCGCAAGCAATCTGCCGGCCAGGGGCCCGATTTCAAGTTCAAAGCGGATCTCCGCATCGGTGCTTATGCCCGGAGGGGTGCCTGCGGCAACGGGTATTTGGAAAAATTCACTGCGCCGTTCGCGAATGAATTCCCGGGCCTGTTGCAGGGCGTCGGGATCAATGCCATGAACAATGCCTGCACTTTCCAGAAGCTGCGACAGATCCTGGTCGGCCAGGGCGGTCGAACCCGGTATCGGCGGATGGATATAGAGGGTCGCCTGCATCCCATCAGGGCTGATTTCCACCAGCGGTTCAATGGAGATGACCGGGATTGGCTTGTCATCCTCCTTCGTTTTCAGGTGGTCAATCTTCGGATAGCCGGCGACGCCGGCCAGAAGCGAGTTGCCGTCTGTGGAGAATTTCACGTTGCTTCCGGCCTGAAGCGGGCTTTTTTCGAACCCTTGCCGGGCGTATTTGGAAAAATCCGGGAAGTCCGCCAGACACTGTCCGGTCGTAACGAACTCGGAAATAGTCATTTTGGCAGCCGTTTCATCCTGACCTATGTCCATCCGTTTCTGCAGAAAATGGATGATGGGCTCCATGTATTTTTTTTTGGGGGCGCCGGAGGTGTTCATCGTGTTAATTACTCCTTTTCGAGGATCTGCACCAGGATTTTCCCTTCGAGGAGCCGGCTGAAGCGCTCCGCATCGGCGCGTTCGCCGACCAGACTGCCGTAATGCATCGGGATAGCCAGGCTGGGCTTGAGGGTCAGGGCGGCCTGGGCTGCCTCTTCGGGGGTCATAACGTAGGTCCCGGACACAGGCAGCAGGGCGATGTCCGCCTGGATGTCCTGCATCTCCGGGATCAGATCGGTGTCCCCGGCGTGGTAGACCCGCACCCCGTCGAGCAGGATGATAAAACCCAGCCAGCCGTTTTTCTTCGGATGAAATTTCTTGTTGGTATTATAGGCCTGGACGGCCTGGACCTGAATGCCTTTTACGGTCAGAGAGTCGCCGGGAGCCACCACCTGGACCGCGCCCGTGAGTTGCTTTGCGCAGGACCCACAGGTAACGATAACCGTCTCCGCGCCCCGGATCTTGGCGATATCCTCCGGTGAACAATGATCATAATGGTCATGGGAGATAAAAATGATATCCGCCGCGGGACCGGTCTGGATCTGGAAGGGATCGAAATAGATGGTCGGTCCGGCATCGATTCTGAATGCATCATGGCCCAGCCAATGCATCTTTGCTGTGATTTTTTCAACTGACATGGCTCCCCCCTATTTGAAGATCTTCATGATCACCGCTATGATGACACTGATAATAATCGACGTCGTAACTGGGAAATAAAATTTGAAGCCCGGCCGGGTAATAACAATATCGCCGGGGAGCCGGCCTAGGGGAATCCTGCCGAGCCAGGGCCAGAGCAGCCCGATGACTAAAACTATAAGTCCTACCGCTATCAGGGCCTTTCTCATGGTAGAGTAAACTCCGTTAGAATAACCTCAATCGTGATCCGTTTGAAAAGTATTGCAATATTATTGTCTAAAATCAAGGCGTAACTTTATCGGCCCGCCTCCCTCGTCAGACTGCCGATCTGTCTGTCGAGCAGGTTTTGCCGCATGAACACCGGGGGTAGCCGCCGTTTTTGATTTGACAAGCAGGGGCTGTGCAGGTATATCTGGGGAAGGTCTTTGCAAACAATCTTAATATGATAGAGGGAAGCAATGGATGATTTTCCGTTTCATGGGGCTGAGCGGTGATGTCTCTTCAGGAACTCATTGTCCGAAATCTGAGTCCGGTGCTTCCGGTTGTCCTGGCGCTCTTCTGTGTCGGCTTTGTTGCCCTGATCCTGCTGGGATATAAGGCCCGCCTGCTGGGATCGCGGCTGGCGGAAAAGGACAAAGAGCTTGGTGTGCTGCGCCAACAGACGGCTGACCTGCAGATGACCATCACCGAGCAGAAGGTGCATGCCGCCGAGCTTTCGATGCAACTCCTGCATGAACGGCGGCATGGCGCCGAAAAACTGGCCCTGCTGGAACGGGCGCGGGAGGAATTACGTCTCCAGTTCCAGGTCTTGGCCCAACAAATATTTGACGAAAAGAGCGCCACCTTCAGCGCCCAGAGCACCGAAAGGCTGGGAGGCGTCCTCCTGCCCTTCCAGGAACAGATGGATTCTTTCCGCAAACGTATCGATGATATCTATATCAATGACACCAAGGAGCGCATCTCGCTTCGAGAAGAGATCCTCCACCTGCGGGACCTCAACCGGCAGATCAGCGAAGAGGCCGTCAACCTGACCCGCGCCCTGAAGGGTGACCGGAAGCTTCAGGGGAACTGGGGAGAGATGGTCCTGGAGCGGGTTCTTGAGCAGTCCGGCCTGCGCAAAGGGCATGAATATGAGACCCAAGGAGGCTTCAGGGACCGGGAAAACCAGCTGTTGAAACCTGATGTGATCATCCGTCTGCCCGACGGCAAGGACATCATCGTCGACTCCAAGGTCTCTCTTGCGGCCTGGGAGCGCTACGTCAATTGCGACGACAACGACCAGGGACAGGTATTTCTGAACCGGCATGTCCAGGCCATCCGGGAGCATATCATCGGCCTGAGCCGGAAGGATTACAGCGGGCTCAAGGGAGTCCGCTCCCTGGATTTCGTCCTGATGTTCATGCCCATCGAGGCGGCCTTTATGGCGGCCTTCCAGCATGATGAAAAATTGTTTTCCGACGCCTTTACCCATAAGATCATTGTGGTGACCCCGACCACGCTCCTGGCCACCCTGCGGACCATTGAAAACATCTGGCGGTATGAGCACCAGAGCCGGAACTCCCAGGAGATCGCCGATCAGGCCGGGGCGCTCTATAACAAGCTCTGCAGTTTCGTCGAGGACATGGAAAAGATAGGGAAACAACTCGGCGCCTGCACGACCACCTTCGATGCCGCCATGAACAAGCTGACCCATGGCCGGGGCAATATCATCGCCCTGGCCCACGGGCTGCCGGAGCTTGGGGTAAAGGTGAAGAGGACCCTGCCTAAATCGATCACGGAAGGCGCGGAATTGGATCCCGCCAATCAGAATGTATCGATACAGGCGACCAGGTCGTCATGAAATTCATCCACCGAGTCGTACATGACATCGGTCCCGGCGGAGAAATGCAGCAGGATGTCGTTTAAGCAGTCCGGGATATACGGATAGATCTTCCGGATATTGAAGACCCGGTCGGCGGCGACCAGGGAGAGGTCGTTGGTGTCGAGCCCGGCAAAGACCTTGGGACCGAACTCGGGATCATGCAGGATATCGGCGGGGCGGAAATTTTTTCGTCCCAGAATAAAGAGCAGGACATTGCCGAGACCGAAGAGATCCAGGGCGAAGGGGCGCTCCGGCAGATAAAAATCATAATCGAAGTCGATCCAGCGAAATCGGCCGTCCGCGTGATCGACATAGATATGGTCGCGGCGGATATCACCGTGCTTCAGTCCGTGGGCATGGAGAAGGGAGATTCCCCGCACCGATTCAAGGAAGTTCACCAGCATGCCCCGGCAGTGAATCTCAAAATATTCCCTGTGGGTTGCCCCCTTGTTTTCCAGGTATTTATCCAGCCGCTGCCCGCGGACGACATCTAGGACCCGGACGAGATTGCCGGCCTCGTCCAATGCGGAGTAGCCCTGCATGAAGAACGGGTTCCCCCTGACCAGCTCGATGACCTCGGCCTCCTTTTCCGGGCTTCTATAGCAGGTCACCGCAAGCTTGCCGATGGTCAGCGTATAGGTCTCATGGAAGGTCAGCTTGGCGATTTTATGGTCGCCCGATTCCAGGTCGTAGACCTTGGGCACCCATTGTTTCGGCTGCTCATCGATTCCGAATCTTCCCTCTTTGGTATAGCCGACAATCAGAAAGTAGCGGTCTCCGACATGGATGACATCGCCGTAGTCGATGCTGGTGAAGTTGCTGGTGTCCCCGATCAGTTTCGGTTCCCTGCGCATGCTCCTGATCGCGTAGTGTTCTTTGAGCCTGGGCAGAATATGGGCGGGAAAACGGTTCCAGTCGATCATGCGTTCACCCGACGACCCAGGTGGTAAACCTGCTGCTGTGTCTCGCCAGGGCATTGGAGATGGAGCCGAAGAGGAATTCTTCGGCCTTGGATACCCCGCGCTTGCCGACCACCACGGTGCCGAAGTCGCCTTCCCGCTGCACCTCCAGGACCATCTGGCTGATGGTCTTGCCCGCCGCCGGATGGATGGCCCTCCGGATGGCGCCGGGTTGGATTCCGGCCTCAGTCAGCACGCGTTCACTCTCAGCGAAGATCATCTCCGCTCTTTGTTCTTTTTCGGCCCGGTAGACCTCCAACACCCCGCCATTGGGATAAAAATCGGGTGGGGGCTCCGGATAGATGTGGAGAAGGCATATGGATATCTCCGTCATTGCGGCCGTCATCCGGGCGACATAGCGGAGCGCCCGCAAGGAGGTCTCGCCCTCGTCCACCGCCATCAGTATATTTTTCCATTGAGCCATTATCGTTCCCTCGTTCTTGAAGTTACGGCCAGCAGATCTCTGTCGGATGTGTGCCCTGATCTCATGATTGTTCAATGCCGGGTTTCCACTGCTCCAGCAGTTTGATCAGCTGGACGATGGTCCGATGTGCCGGTACGGGGATGCCATGCATATCGGCATAGCGGCAGATGGCCCCGTTTTGGGCATCGATCTCCGTGCCCTTCTCATTGAGAATATCCTGCAGCATGGACGAGAGGTTGTTGGCGCTTTGCCGGCAGGTGTCCAACAGAAGCTGATAGAGGTCCTCGCAGACCAGATCGATTGCGCAGGCGTCGGCCACCTGCCTGCCCTCGTCAAGGAGGGCCTTCATCAGCGCGATGGATTCGGGCCTGGAGGTGAGCCAGCCGTTGGGTATCTTCAGGATGGCCGAAAGCGGATTGATGGCC